>JARROG010000054.1:0-8732 GCA_037384185.1 Anaerolineales bacterium
CCGGGCGCTGGGCCACTCGGGGTAGGAATCGTGCGATCCGGGTTAGTCCCGATAAAGGCTGCTCCTCGCTGAATGTACTGGACTGCCTGGTTAACATCTTGATACTGAAAATCTCTGTCCAATCCAACAACAGCAGCCCGAACATCCTGGCTCCCTTCCACTCCAACAACCTCAAATCCTGCTGGGCGAATGGTTGTTCGAAGACCATCCTCACCCAGGACGAATATTTTTGCCCCGCGGGGATAATGGTCACAAAGATAGACTGCAGTGGCTTCAGCGCTGGTTATAATCGACTTTACATCGATCTCAGCCCCAAACTTGGCCAGGCGCTCCTGATACTGGGCCACTGTTTGGGTGGAATTATTGGTCACACAGCACACATGGCAGCCCAGGTTTTGAAAACCTTCCACCAGGGACCCGATCCTCAATAACGGCTCGGAACCGCTCCACAAGACACCATCCATATCCAGTAGAACTGCTTTGATCCTTTGTGCTTGGGATTCCATTGTAAATTCTCAATTTTTGTGCAGGTAAGAAAAAATCATCAGTCGTCCGCTTCTTCAGCTTCCTTCGGTTTATCTTTTTTGACTGAACCAAGAATAGAGTCTTTGGAAACCTCCAGGACCTTGTCCACCAATCCATACTCAACTGCATCCTGAGCCGTGAGCCAGTAGTCGCGTTCAGTATCCTCTTTGACTTTTTCAACCGTCTGTCCGGTATGGTAAGCCAGAATACTGTTCAATTTGGCCCTTAAGCGAAGGATCTCGTTTGCCTGGATTTCAATGTCCGTTGCCTGTCCCTGCGCTCCACCCAGCGGTTGATGCAGGTGGATAGTTGAGTGGGGCAGTGCATAGCGCTGACCTTTCGTACCTGCGGTTAGCAGGACTGTGCCAAAGGAAGCTGTAACGCCCACAGCAACGGTATTGATCGGATTGGAAATCATTTGCATGGTGTCATAGATCGCCAAGCCAGCGTAGATCACGCCTCCCGGGGAGTTAATGTACATCTGGATGGGTGCTTCCGAATCCTCGTTGCTGAGGTACAGAAGTTGGGCAACGATCAGATTGGCGGTCTGATCGGTGATCTGTGTGCCGACAAATACGATCCTGTTTTTGAGCAGTAAAGAGTAGATATCATAAGCACGTTCCATCCTTCCGGATTTTTCAATCACCATCGGGATCAGTGCCTGGGGTTCTGTCATATTCATATTGTCTCCTTCAATTTTCTACCTGAGCCAGGATCAGTCCTGGTCCTCGGCGGCTTGCGTGGTTTCACTTTCCACTTGTTGATCCGAATCAGACCCAACAGCTTCCAGGGAGGTTTCCTCTTCGTTTTCTTCGTTTTCTTCGTTTTCTTCGTTTTCTTCGTTTTCTTCGTTTTCTTCGTCAGCCTCTTCCGCTTTGAGGAATTCGCTGACATCTTCCCCTTTCGCGAGAGCGATCAAATAGTCCAGCGTTTTTCGGGTGATAATTTGGGAGCTTACCCGGTTCAATAGTGCCACTGAGTCCCCCGTCCGCATATATTCCTCACGGCCTTTCTGATCATCTCCAAAGTGGTTTTCAATAATCGCCTGGTACTCGCTGGTGATATCCTGAGGATCAATGTCCAGGTTCTCATCTTCAGAGATTTTGCCAATCACCAAACCGCGCACGATACGCTGTTCGGCATTCGGACGGATCTGCTCTCTGAGTTCTTCTTCATCCTGGTTCTGGATCTTGAGATACATTTCCATGTCCAGTCCCTGAGCGTTCAACTGCGATTCCAGCTCATTGATCTCCCCCTCGATCTCATTCTCAAGCATCTGGGGGGGATATTTGACTTCAGCGTCTTCCAGAATGGCATCCAGGATCCGGCTGACATAGGCATTTTCGTCATCCGCTTCCCGCTGTTCTTCCAATTCTTCTCGGATCGCGCTTCGGAGGTCTGCGACGGTTTCCTGATCGCTGACTGTCTTTACAAATTCATCATCGAGTTCTGGAAGAACTCGCTCCCGAATCCCGCTTACAGAGACCGTGTATAAAACTTCTTTGCCCCGATAATCCTCGTCGACGCTTTCATCGTCACCAAACTCATAAGTAAGCTCGAGCGTATCGTCTGCGGAGACTCCTAAAAGCTGTCGCGAAAAACCTGGAAATGGCCATTCTTTAGTGTCATCTTCAGACTCAGATTTGATCATCACCGGAAGGGGCTGATTCCTCAGCAAATAAGCCTCTTCGTCTTCCGGATCGCTGTCCACCGGACGCCCGTCCAGAGAAGTGTCCACCAGGTTGCCTTCCTCAGCCGGATGATCAACGGGTTTGACACTGGCCTGTTGGGAACGCATTCGGTCCAGGATATCGTCAATCTCCTGATCATCAATCTCTGTCTCTTCATATTCCAGGCGAATATCTCTGTATTCTCCCAGCTTGACTTCGGGCTGCAGGGGAATGTTAAAGATGATCGTAGGGGGCTCCAGAGATTTGATCTCCTTAACCTGACCGGGACCATACGGTTCTTCATCGATATCTGCGATGACTTGTGGGTAGATATCATCCAGGAAATGCTCCAGAGCGTGGTCAATGATCGCCCCTTCTCCAAAATGATTGACAATTAGCTGGTAAGGGGCTTTTCCAGGCCGGTACCCCGGGATCTTCTTCCCCTTTGCTAGCTCTTTCGCCGCCAGATGCTTTGCTTTTTCGAAGGCATCCTGTTCGGTTTCAACAGTAAGTTCCAGCTGATGATCGTCCAGATAATTCTGTTCAATTTTCAAGATTTCCTCACAATACACTAGGCATTCAAAAAGGGCCGCAGACAGAGGCCCCGTGTTGATAATTCCCTAAGCTGAATGGGGAAGGTGGGGGTCGAACCCACACGCCTTAACGGCACATGATCCTAAGTCATGCCTGTCTGCCAATTCCAGCACTCCCCCGATGATTAAGTGCGGGGAAATTATAAGCTACAGCAATCTGCCCGTCAATAAATCAACTATAATAGTTTTGTTAACCAGACCATCCGGATAGTTAAGGATCATTACCCATGTTGGATCATTTTGGAATGCTCGCTCCTGTTTATGAGAAATTCATCAAGCCCAAAGAGCCGGAGCGCTTGATCGAACTCCTGGAGCTGCCTGCAGGGGGCAGATTGCTGGATGTGGGGGGTGGGACGGGCAGGGTATCCGGTTTCCTGGTGGACCTGGTAGACGAAATAATTATCGCAGACTTATCCCGAAAAATGTTGAACCAGAGTCACTCAAAATCAGGTCTGCTCCCAGTGTGCTCCCACGCAGAAAAACTGCCTTTCCAGGAAGAAACCTTTGAACGGGTA
This sequence comes from Anaerolineales bacterium, assembly GCA_037384185.1. GTDB lineage: Bacteria > Chloroflexota > Anaerolineae > Anaerolineales > UBA11858 > B10-G9. Next base: position 3,304 of record JARROG010000054.1, read on the forward strand.
ATGATGATAGATGCTCTGCATCACGTCTGTGATCAATCCCAAACAGCTGCTGAACTGTGGCGTGTGCTCAAGCCCGGAGGCCTCATCGTCATTGAAGAACCCAATATCCAGCATTGGGGAGTTAAACTGGTGGCGCTGGGCGAGAAACTGGCACTGATGCGCAGCCACTTTCTGGCAGCAGGGCAGATTCAGGGGCTATTCCTGGCCCCTCAGCGGGAGGTCACAATCCACCATGATGACTACATCTCCCGGATTGTGATCAGGAAGAAAAGGAACCCAGAGTCAGCTTGACCAGAACTTGGTGGCTGCAAGACAGGATTGTGTTGAAGGAAGAAAAAACTCAGCTCAGTGGAGGTTCCGGGTATTCTGATCTTCCTGCAGAATCCTGCAAAGTATGCTGCTAATTCTATTCAATCAGGACTCTGATTCTCAGTCCCCAGTTTTCCCTGCCAGACGCAGCAGAACAATATAGAGCGGAACCACCGGGCTGAACACCAGCAGGACAACGATATACGCCAATAAATTTTGCTCCCAGGCGCCGCTAGGAAGCGTACCGATTAGGTATTCGACACCAGATACCAGAGCGATCGTCAAGGAAATGACCCCCAAGAAAAGCTCAAGTTTTCCTTGAACGAAATAGCGGTAGACGAATATCAATCCCAGGATGATGGCGACTACATCGACTGCTCCCATCCCCAGCAGAAAAGGCAGGCTGGTGGAGGGCCATCCTCCGGCGGGTGGGGGAGCGGGAAAAGGAATCTCTCCACCACGCAGCACAATCCAGCCAGCCCGGGCAAGTGACAGCAAGTGAAGGGTTTGAAGCACACCATAATACCCAGCCAGCAGCTTGAGGGCATTTTCTGCTTTTAATTCCTTCATCTTTCCCTCCTTGGTGCACAGGCCAGAGGGGGAGTGGAAACCTCTGGCCTGTTATAAATTTCTTTTAGGGGCTATGGAGCGCGATCGAGGATTGCTCCTAACTTATTTCTCTCAACGACCGAAAACAGTCGTGGCTTCCCGCAACCCGGAAAAACCAAATATACCGTTTACCAGCATGGAGATGATCAAGACTGCTAACCAGCCCAGGAACACTGTGATCAGTGTTTCTGTAGTATCCAGATCGAGAGCTTCCCGAACACCGTAAAACCCGGCGATTAGAGCCCAGATGGCACCGACAAGTGCCGCCAGCCAACCGATGCAAGGGATGAATCCCAGCACGCCCAGCAATCGAGGGCCACTTGCGTAACCGAGCACCCTCAGCAGTTCGTCGGGAGTAGCGTCCCCAGCAAACATGTTAGTCCCAATAAAATGGGTCACATAAGACCAGATATAGTAATTCGCGACACCCAAAGCGGAGTTCACGATCAGGGCCAGGAAGGCTGCACCGATTTTACCTACCCACAATCCTCCCAGAAATGATCCGATACCAGAGATCACAGAAACGACGATCACAATCATCAACGCTTCCTGATTCAAGCTGGTATCGCTTTCAACTTCCTTATAAAATTCTTTGTCGAGCATCGCTGCCCGCATGAGACGGTTAAATAATACGTTCATTCTTCCTCCTGTGGATAATTGGGCCTATAAATTGCCTTCTAGTTTACTCTTAATTCCAAGAGCGGACAAGCCATTCCTGTGAGCCCCTTCGCCGCGGAACGGTGGGGAAGGATCATGGTTCGCAATCAATTGCGTATAGTATTCCCCTGAAATGGATTGGTGGCTGGACATATGAGCAGGGCAGGGTCTTTATTTCAACTAAAGCGGTGGTCATTCAACAGCTTCAGTGAATTCGCCGTGAATCTTATCCAGCCAATCAGGGATGGCAATATCCTGGGGGCATTGTTCCTGACATTCTCCACAAACAACACATAGATCGGCTTTGTTTTCAACTGGTACATACTCAAAATAATCAGATGCAGAGCGATCCATCTTATCGAACATCAGGCCGTCGTTATAGAGATGGAGAATCCGGGGGATATCCACACCCTCAGGGCAAGGAATGCAATACCCGCAGCGGGTGCAGGGGATCAACGCAAAACCCTCATAGGTTTCCACCACTCGATCCACCAGGTCCACTTCCATCTCCGAGAGGGTTCCTACGCCTGAACGGCCGGCACTGGCGACATTCTCCTCGACTTGCTGGAGGGTGGACATGCCGCTTAAGACAAGGGATACTTCAGGTTGATTCCAGAGCCACTGCAGGGCCCAATCTACTGGAGATCGCTCGGTCTGGGCTGAATCCCATAGCTCCTGCACCGCAGCAGGAGGTTCCACCAATCGGCCGCCCCTCAGCGGCTCCATGATCACTACTCCCAAATCCCGTTGAGCTGCATAGCGCAGGCCCTTTTTCCCGGCCTGGTAATCCTGGTCAATGAAATTGTATTGGATCTGGCAGAAATCCCATCCCTGGTATGCGTCCACAATTGATTTAAAAACCGGAAGTTCGTCATGGAACGAAAATCCCACATGTTCGATCCTGCCATCAGCCTGAGCTTTTTCCAGCCAGGAAAGCACGCCCAGACGCTGAATCTTGTTCCAGGTCTCCTTATTCAAGGTGTGAAGCAGGTAGAAATCGATCTGGTCCGTTCGCAGGCGTTCCAGCTGCTCATTCAGATAGAGGTCAAAATCCTCCGGTTTCTCAATCTTCCAGCTGGGAAGCTTCGTAGCCAATTTCACCTTCTCCCGGTATTTCCCTTCCAGCGTTTTGCCGACGAAACCCACACTGGTTCCCCCATGATAAGGATAAGCGGTATCGACGTAATTGACACCCATATCGATCGCTCTCTGCAGCATCTCAGCGGCTCTGGGCTCATCAATCCGGCTGTTATTTCCATCAATTACTGGGAGGCGCATGCAGCCGAAACCCAGAGCAGATGGTTCCCATTCAAGACGTCCAAATTTGCGGTGGTTCATATTCTGCATTCTCCTCATTCCTCGAAGATCTCATAATACCCTTTATCCAGCTCTTCATCGCTCAGGTGAGCGTAACGCTGGGTCACCTGGATGTTTTTGTGCCGGGCAAGCTTCTGGGCAAGTTTGATGTTGCCTCCAGATCCCTGAAGGACCTCAGTAACAAAATAATGCCGGAAGGAATGGGGGGTTATTGTTCCTGCGGCATCATCACCCAACGATTCTATCACTCTTTGCTTGATGATATTCCTGCCCGTTGTCGTGCTGATGGGCTCCACGCGGCTCCCAGCTCCGAGATCATGACGCGCAAACAGCGGGAGGGAACTCAGCGATCGGCCGTAGGCGCCGTCGATTTCAGCCCGGGTATTGATGTAATCTCGCAAAGCAGTTAAAGACCTGGTAGAAAAGCGAACCACAGCGTCCCGGTTGCCTTTTCCTACGATGATCGCCTTGGTTTCCTGCCAATCAATATCTCCCCGTCGCAGGTTGCAGGCTTCATGAACCCGCAAACCAGTGTCAGCCAGGGTGAGAATGAAAGCGCGGTCTCTGAGATTAATCAACCGCTGGCGTACATTTTCAACCGGTAAGGAGGCTAACGATTTCGCATAGGTGATTACTTTTTTAATATCGCCTTTTGGGAATTGGGGGAGGCGTTGAGCTGCTCTTCTGGACCTGCGCTTGATCAACATCCTCAAACGGGGGAGATTGATCTCAGCCAGCTTCTCAGCAGCCAGGTACTCATAAAACCCGGTCACAGCCGTCAAATAGAGCTGCTCGGTATTAGGCGAGTAGGCCTTCAGATCAGCTGCAAAATCAGCGATCAAATCCTCAGTTATCTTATGTACGAAAGTTTTTTCCGGATCAATACCGCTTTTAGCAAGAGTCTCTAAGTAGGACTGCATTCCATTGGTATAGGTGCGGGCGGTATTCTCACTGCGCGAAAGAGAGACGCTTTCCAGGTAGTCCTGAACAGATTCAAAAACAGAAAGGGGGGTTTTGGTGGCCAAAAGGGGGATTCCTCCTCTAAAACCAGATGTTTGCGATAATAATACTTATCATAACCATTGATATTTTACACAGATCCTGGGATTCCGTCAAGCCCCTGCTCTCAATGTATCTCACAGATATTCTACTTTAATAACGGTCTCTCCTAATATATCGCGACCGCCCTTCTGCCCCTAGATATCAATCACAGATTTTCGTTGACTCAAATGATCTCAGGTTCCTAAGTAGAACATATGTGCTACAATATATTTATGAGTGAAATTGAGCGGCTAAAACTGCTGACCCAGCAAATGCACCTTGAACCAGCAGAGGACTGCCCCGGAACCACCCTGCCGGAACGCGCTAAAGGGGCTCTCACCGTCAAAAAAGCCCTCCTGCCTAACGGAAAATCGATACGTCTCCTAAAAACACTGCTGAGCTCGTATTGCGAACGCGATTGCGCCTACTGTCCCTTCCGCTCCCAACGCGACCTGCCCCGGGCTGCTTTTAAACCGGATGAGTTCGCCAAGCTCTTTGACTCGCTCTACCGCGCCGGTTTCGTGGAGGGTATTTTTCTCAGCTCGAGCATATTTAACGGAGGAGTGACCACCCAGGACAAACTGCTGGATACCGCCCGCATTCTGAGACAGCAGCTGGGGTTTGAGGGATACCTGCACTTGAAAATCATGCCAGGCGCTGAGCGCGCCCAGGTGGAAGAAGCACTGACCCTGGCTGACCGCCTGTCAGTCAATCTTGAAGCACCCCACCCGGAAGCCCTCGCTTTTCTTGCCCCCCACAAAGATTTCAAGTCAGAATTGCTCAACCCTTTGCAGTGGATCCAGGAAATCCGAGTTAAGGACACCCCAGAGAAAGCCTGGAAAGGCCGCTGGCCTTCCTCCACTACCCAATTCGTGGTGGGAGCTGCAGGAGAAAGCGATCTGGATATCCTGAGCACGTCTGTCTACCTGCAGGAAACCTGCCGGATTGCCAGAGCATATTATTCCAGCTTCAACCCTTATCCTGATACGCCCCTTGAAAACCACAGACCCTCTCCACCCCGGCGCGAGCTCAGACTTTACCAGGCATTCTTCTTACTGCGCGATTATGGCTTTGATTTGGAGGAACTACCTTATCTGCAAAACAATAACCTACCCCTGGACACCGACCCCAAGCGTGCCTGGGCTGACGAAAATCTGCTTCATCACCCGCTGGAGATCAACCCCGCGGCTCGCCGTGAGCTGCTGCGCGTCCCGGGAATCGGCCCTGGACGCGCCAGCAGGATCCTAACCAACCGACGTCAGGGAAAGATCACCTCTTTTTCCCAACTTCGAAAATCAAGAATGATCTCTGATCGATCCGCCCCTTACCTGCTGGTGAACGGCCGCTCCCCTGCCCGCCAGGCTGCGCTGTTCTAGCGCCTAACCGAAGTTCGGCACCGCCAGTCTCAGACATTAACAATAATCGCCTTCCAGGTTTCCGGTTACCGCACTGCGCCCCCACATCCGTCCTTTGACCTCCAGCTCACTGAATTCACT
>JARROG010000055.1:0-11357 GCA_037384185.1 Anaerolineales bacterium
GGGAGGATTGACTGGCTGATGTGCTGTAGGCGTGGGCAGCCGCGGCAGTGAAAAGCACCAGACTGAGACTGATCAGGATCAAGAGGGCCGTTCGGTAGACAGTTTTCATAACATACCTCGACTGCAAAGGAATGGTCGTCTGGAATCGAAATTATTCACTTGTTGGAATGAGTGAGATTGATGTTTGGCATTCAACAGGTCCCTAGAATGAGCGTTGTCTGGAATGTTGATCACAAGAAACGCAGCTGTTTTGTTTGTTCCCAGGATCAAATGCTTACATCAACAATTGATATCAATATAGCATAAAGTCTGGTGGCAGACAGGTGTCATTCTTCATAGTTGGACGGGGATTCATAAGGCACTATTCTGCCAGCCCGAGTTCAGCCAGGACCAATTCAACTACCCGGGGGATGGCTTGGGCTACTTGGGTTGTGGGTTCTTCTCCGAATTCTAAAATGTTCTCTACTTCCACCGCAAATACTGAAAATTGCTCGGCAACTGGATAGCCGAGCGCCCGAGCAGTATCAAGGGCAGTCACCAGCGACGTGTCATGGGCGGAGGTGCTGTGCTGGGTGGGGGGACCAGATCTGAGATCATCCAGACTGAGTTGATGGATCTTTCCCGGATTTGTCCTGTCAGGATCCAGGTACCAGGCATCGATCAGCACCACACGCTGATATCCCAGGGTTAATTCCATCAACCGCAAACCACCCACACCGGCTTCTGTGATGGTCAGCCAGGAGGGCAGTTCGGGACTGAGGTGCTGTTCGAGCTGGCGGGCCGCCAGAACGCCCACACCATCATCTGTCAGTATGGGATTGCCCAGTCCAATCACGATCGTTTTTTGCGTATCCATAAGAGAAGCAACCAGCTCCAGGGATGGACCGCTGGACGCTGGTTGCTTGAAAATCCTCCGGCAGCTAGCTGGCTGACCTCAGCCTAAAAATTGACTGATGGACTTGATCAGACGGCCGTCCTTGTCCTTGATGGTGACTTCCAGAGGCATTTGACCTGGCAGAGAGTGGGTCGCGCAGGACATGCAGGGGTCGTAGTTCCTGAAGGCCATCTCGACCTGATTCAGCAGTCCTTGATTGACCTCTCCATTCTTGATCAACCCTTCAGCCGCCTTTTTGATTGACATTGCAATGGGTGCGTAGTTGTTTGTCGTGCCCACGATCAGATTGACGTCGGTCAAGATACCGTTCTCATCAGTCTTATAGTGGTGGGTCAATGTCCCGCGGGGTGCTTCTACACTGCCGATGCCTTCCGTGGGAGTGTTAGTGACCACCGGACGGACATTGGGATCCGTGATCTCGGGATCCTGAGCTAATTCTAGCATTCGTTCAGCCGCGTAGAGCAGCTCGACTAACCGGGCCCAGTGGGTAGCCAGGCGGTGGTGGACAGGGGAGTAGCGGCCGTCGATCTTCTTGGATCCCAGTGTCTCGTAGAAACGTTCGTAGTGTTCCTGAGCCTTGGGTGTCGCCATGCCGTCTGCGGCGTTGAGTCTGGAAAGTGGGGTCGCACAGTAGACGCCACTGTCAGGACCGTCCACGAATCCCTTCCATCCCACATCTTTGAGATAAGGGAATTTCAGATATGACCAGGGTTCCACCCGCTCGGCGATGTGCTGAGCATAATCCTTGGCAGGATATTTGACCAGCTCCTTGCCATCTGGACCGGTGACCCGGATCAAGCCATCATAGAAATTGATCTGGTTCTTGTCATCCACTGTACCCATGTAATAGGTCTCATGCGTGAAAGTGTCCGAGAGGATCAGATCGACATAAGCCTGGTTTCCCAGTACCAGATCGTCAAAGAGCTTGAGGCTGAAAAGGGCAAAATCGACGTTCTTCTCGGCGTATTCCCGGACCAGATCGCGTTCTTCTTCGCTGAGAGATTTACTCCAGCCGCCCGGTAAACCTGCCACGGGATGGACACCGCGACCACCAAGCATCTTGATCACTTCGTGGTTGCGCTTCCGGCACTCGATGACCTGAACGCCAATATCCACGCCGACTTTATGGATCACTCCCAGGATGTTCCTTTCTGCCGGGTTGGCGTCCGGTCCAAGCACGAAATCCGGTCCGCCCAAAGCGTAGAAGTGGACAGTATGGTCTGTGACATAGAAAGAGGAATAGAACAGCTCTCGCAGTTTCTTGACAACAGAAGAGGGTTCGACGTCGAAGAGCGCGTCAAGGGCTTTGGTGGCCGCCATATGATGGGCTTCTGGGCAAACGCCGCAGATCCGGTTGGTGATCCGGGGCATCTCTTCTGCCGGTCTACCGACCGAAAATTGCTCAAATCCGCGAAGTTCCGGAATCTGCAGATAAGCGTTCTCAACATTTCCCTCATCGTTGAGGAAGATCTCGATTTTTCCGTGACCTTCCAGCCGGGTAATGGGATCAATGGTTATCCGTTCCATTAAGCAGCTCCTTTGCCATTCTTGACACGTCTAAGGATCGAATGGGCCATGCTAAAGCGGTAAAATGTGCCGCTTGGATCAGCAATCGTGGCTACAGCATCCTGGATGAGGCTTTCCAACTCAGCTTCTTCCATGGATTCATCGCCTACATCGAGGACGGAAGCAATTGCTGAGAGCATTTTCGCTCCCTGATCATACACTCCCTCGGGTGGTCCATAGCAGCCCCTGCAGCCCATGCCGACAGATGGGCATAATGCGCCACAGCCAGAGCGGGTGGCAATGCCCAGGCAGACAATACCCTGTTCAAGCAGGCATTGGTCTGGATCGGGTTGGATCTCGTAGGGGCGGTAGAAGCGCTCAATGGTCTTTTCCCGCTTTTCCCGGGTGCATTCATCGCATAGCGCAGTAGTGCCGGCTCCGACGACTGCCCCAGCAGGCGGCAGCGGCTGACCTTCTGTCAGGGCTCCTACAACAACTTGAAGCACAGCCCAGATCTGTTCAGGTTCAGGGGGGCAGCCAGGCAGATAGTAATCTACGTCGACCACCTGGTCCAGAGATTTGACCGTATTGTAGAACTCGGGGAGGGTCAGGTTCCCTTCAGGGACCTGGCTGCTGATTTGGGGCAGGACCCGGTCCGGATTATCTATTGAGGGATTGTCAAAATACACTGTGTCCAGCGTAGCTGGCTTTGTAGTGAGATTGGATAGGGCAGGGATGGAACCTTCATAAGCGCAGGATCCAAAAGCTACCAGCACCTTTGATTTCTTCCTCAGCAGGTGAGCCATTTCCTCATTTTCCGAGTTGCGGATCGCGCCGTTGAAGAGGCAGACATCGATATAGCCGTCGGGGTAAGATTCCACGTCCTTGACCTTAAAGTCCGCTATACAGGGAAAAAAGGCGATATCAAAGACTTCGTCTACCTTCAAGATATGTTCATGGATATTGAGAACGGATATCTCGCATCCACCACAGGATGAGGCCCAGTACATGGCGAGTTTTGGTTTTCCATTTTCTGTCATTCTATGCCTCCTCCGCAACCGGGTGAGCGGCTCCGTTACCATTCAGCACTTTCTGGCTCCAGCGTAAGGGGCCTAAATCCCGGATCTGTTCTGTCATGCGGTCGACTGCGGCTGCCAGCACGGTACCTTCTGAGGCGGAAGCCCACAACAGCTGGACTCGTTCCGGCTCGATGCCCCATTGTTCCAGGGTTTTCCGAAGCAAAGTGAAGCGCCGCAGGGTCTTGATGTTGCCGTTGACGTAATGGCACTCACCGGGATGACATCCAGCGATCAGCACTCCGTCAGCACCGTTGAGCAATGCCTGGAGCACGAATTGGGGATCAACCCGTCCAGAGCACATCACTCGCAGGATGCGCAGGTTTGGGGCGTATTTGATCCTGGCAGTTCCTGCCAGGTCAGCCGCTCGGTAAGAGCACCAATTGCATAAGAAACCTACGATAACAGGTTCAAATTGATCACTCATCATACCTCCTCCATGACGGTCATTTCAGTCGGCATATCCCACAGGATGCCTTCCAGCTCCGCCAGAATTTGTGTGTTGGTGAAGTGAGCACCATCGATCACACCGGATGGGCAGGCAGCCACGCAGGTCCCGCAGCCCTGGCAGAGGGCTGTGACCACATGTGATACCTTCTTTTCTTCATCATATTCGATTGCATTGTAGGGACAGAGGTTGTTGCAGATCCGGCAGCCCGAGCATTCGTCTTCCCGGATGCTGGCTCGCACCGGCTCCATCATCACTGTTCCCTGGCTGATAAGCTTTGCGACCTGCGAAGCGGCAGCTCCACCCTGGGCCACTGTGTCAGGAATGTCCTTGGGACCCTGACAGGCGCCAGCGATGAAGATCCCATCAGTCATGGTGGAAACTGGGGCTAACTTGGGGTGTCTTTCGTTGAAGAAGCCGTCATAGTCGCAACCCATCTTGAAGAGTTTGGAAACTTTTTCGGAGTCGTGGCGAGCTTCGATTCCAGCGCTCAGAATGACCATGTCAACTGGATTGCGCTGCTGAACGCCCAATAAGGTGTTCTCGGATTGGACGATCAGTTTGCCTTCTTCACCAGGCTTGCGGTCAGCGTCAGTGATTTCTGCCACTCGGCCGCGGATGAAGTGAGTGCCTTCTTTAAGCAGCCGGTGGTAGAACTCCTCATAACCTTTGCCCGGGGTGCGCATGTCGATGTAGTAGTTGTAAACTTCTGCCTCGGGCAGATGTTCGTGCACCAGGTGGGCAAATTTCAGCGAATACATGCAGCATACTTTCGAGCAGTATTCATTGTGATTTTGATCTCGGGAGCCAACACAGTGTACGATGGCGATGGTCTTTGGTTCTGTCTCACCGTCCCGGAGCAGGATGTGGCCTCCAGTCGGGCCGGAGGCGTTGACCATTCTCTCGAACTCCAGGCTTGAAAATACATTTGGCAGCCGGCCGTACCCGTATTGAGGGATCTTGCGGGCGTCAAACAGATCATAGCCGGTTGCCAGGATGATATTACCTACGTTGAAGTTCAGCAGCTGATCCTCTTGTTCGTAATTGATGGCGTTCGTGGGGCAGACTTTCTCACAAACTTTACATTTTCCAGTTTGGAAATAGGTGCAGTTTTCTTTATCCAGAACTGGATACCCCGGAACCGCCTGTGGAAATGCCCGATAGATCGCTTTGCGGTAGCTGAGGCCTGCGCCGTAGTTGTTATCCACCACTTTCTGGGGACATTTTTCTTCACAGATCCCGCAGGAGGTGCACAGCTCCTCATCAACACAGCGGGCTTTTTTGCGCACTGTGATATTGAAATTCCCGATATACCCATCCACGCTTTCCACTTCACTGTAGCTCAGCAAGGTGATGTTTTCGTTCTGCCCGACATCTACCATTTTAGGGGTCAGAATGCAGGCGGAACAGTCCAGGGTCGGGAAGGTCTTGTCGATCTGGGCCATATGCCCGCCGATGGTACCTTCTCTTTCCACCAGGTAGACGTGATGGCCCGCCTCAGCCAGCTCGAGGGCTGCGGTGATGCCAGCGATCCCACCACCAACAACCATGGTTTTCGGGTCAATGTCGACCGGGATCTTTTCCAGCGGTTTGTGATGAACCACCCTTTCCACGGCCGCGTTGACCAGGGCTTTTGCCTTGGCGGTAGCGGCTTCCTTGTTGTTGGTTGCCCAGGAGTCATGTTCCCGGATATTGGCCATCTCGAACAGGAAGGGGTTCAGTCCTCCTCGTTCAGTGGCTTCCCGGAAGGTCTTTTCATGCATGTGGGGAGAGCAGGAAGCCACCACAACTCTGGTGAGCCCCTTCTCCTTGATGTCATTCTCGATCAGCTCCTGACCGGTGCTGGAGCACATGAATTCGTAATTGCGGGACACTTCTACGTTGGGGTTGCCCTTAATCCATTCGGAAACCTCATCCACATTAATGGTCCCTGCGATATTCGATCCGCAGTGGCAGATATACACACCTACTTTCTCCTGTCCTGCGGGGGAGTTTTGCTTTTCAGTCATCGATTATCTCTCCTCCAGCTGGGTCGGCATGGGCAGTTCAGCTTTCTGTTTTCCGCGTCCTCTGGTTCGGACCGGTTTGGGAGCTTCTTCTGTGATCTTATCCAGGGCGGGTTGAGCAGAAACGAATTCCTTGCCAAAACCCAGCTCTTTGGCTGGTATCCCGAAAGCCAGGCCCATCAGCTGGGTGAAATATACGATTGGAATCTGGTAATCCGTTCCGAAATGGGCGTTGACGGCATCCTGATACGCGTCCAGGTTCAACTGGCACATCGGGCACAGGGTAGCGATCATATCTGCTTCGCAATCTGCAGCGTTCTTGAGCAGGCGGCGGATCAATTCCAGCGCTGTATCCTCGCTGATCTGGGTCATGTGACCTCCGCAGCATTGAGCTTTGAGAGGATAGTCAATAACCGTTGCCCCCAGTCTTTGGAGGATCTTATCCAATGAGGTGGGGTGTTCCGGGTCGTCGAAGCTTTGCATGGTGGCTGGCCTGGGTACCAGGCAGCCGTAATACGGCGCGACTCGCAGACTGTAAAGCGGTTTCACTACTCTCTCTTCTACAGCATCATAGCCAATATCGACTGCGATTGTTTCCAATAGATGCTGGACATTGATTGTACCGGGCTGGTAACTGAGCCCTCCAGCTTCCAGCGCAGTATCCACCTTTGCCCTTAAACCTTTGTCCTCGGCAAGATAGTGATCTGCTTTCTTGAGATTCAGATAACAAGCGCTGCAGGGAGCTACCAGATTGGTGCTGCCGTTTTGTTTGGCAGCCAATGCCAGATTCCTGGAAATCAGTGCGAAGGCAGGGATTTTCTCTATGGCCATCATTTCGGTCGCCCCGCAGCAGTTCCAGTCTTCCACTTCCACGAACTCTATCCCTAATGGTTCAGCCACAGCCATGGTGGAGACGTGGTAAGCCCGGGCGTTTTTTTCCAGGGAGCATCCGGGATAATATCCGTATTTCATTCTTGACCTCCCAGCTCTTTGGCTTTAGTGAGGATCGATTTTAGTTGAGTGATATTCTTGATCCTGGTTGGGGTGACATCCATCCGACCCTTGGAGAGCATCTTTCTCCCCATGCCGGTGGCCATTTTCATCGCTCCCACCGGATGGTAGCGCAGGTGGTAGCGCATAGCGATACCCAGTTCGAAGCTGCGGCCGTAGTTCTCCACGAAATCGCAGAAAGTCTCTGAAAATTCGGGAGCTTTTTCCTTGCTTGGGTTATGGTAATACCCGGCTTCAATGGCGCGGCGCTTCAAGGTATACATGATGTCTGTGATGGGGATTTCCTGGGGACAGCGCACCATGCAGTAATAGCACGAAACGCAGAACCAGGGTGTATTGCTCTTCAATACTTTTTCATCCATGCCGGCCTCCAGCATGGAAAAAATTGCCCTTGGAGTGAAGTCCATGTCCGGCCCAGATGGACAGGATCCGGAGCAAGTTCCACACTGCAGGCAGGTTTTCAGGTTGATTGCCTTGCCCGGAGTCTCCGCGATTACCTGATCCAGCAGGGTGGAGGGCCGAGATGTTAAAGTATGGGTCATACCAGCCTCCTCATGCAGGTTTGAGAGATGCACAATCTATTCAATTGATATGTACTTCTAAGGAAACCGGTAAGATCGGTATAAGTATAGTTAATTGAATGATTTAGCAATAGTGATAAATATCACAATACCGGTGTTTTTGAGCCAAATTTGACCAAAAATCGCAAAAATTGTGTAAAAAACCTTGTATTAATAGCTCAGATGTAAAAAATAAGAGATGGTATAAAATTAGATTTTTGAGATAATAATATTTGCTGATGGATATGGCGGACAGTTTTTAATAATAAATATATATAAACCGTCTCACGCTGGGCATGTTTTTTGGGGTCTGCGGTAGAATGTGGACAGATGACGAAAGTATCAAGGAGTGAGGTTGAATGGCAGATAATTCCCCCCTGGATCGCTTGGCGGTCAACACAATTCGTTTCTTAGCAGCAGATGCAGTCCAGAAAGCCAATTCAGGACATCCTGGTTTACCGATGGGTACAGCAGCCCTGGCGTACACCCTCTGGACACGACATCTCAACCACAATCCAGCCAATCCCCACTGGCCCGATCGAGACAGATTTGTTCTCTCTGGAGGACACGGCTCGATGCTGCTTTACGCTCTACTGCACTTAACCGGTTATGACCTCTCTCTGGAACAGATCAAGAATTTCCGGCAATGGGGGAGCCTGACACCGGGTCATCCCGAGATGGAGATCTGATGGAAGGCGTCTCGTCGGAAGCAGCCTCCTTGGCAGGGCATCTCCAGCTCGGCAAATTGATTTATCTCTATGACGATAACCGGATCACGATCGACGGGTCCACAGATCTGGCTTTTACAGAGGACCGAGGTGCCAGGTTTGAGGCTTACGATTGGCAGGTACTCCATGTGGAAGATGGCAATGATATCGCAGCTGTTGACCAGGCGATCAAGGAAGCTAAACTGGATTCTAGACCATCGCTGATCATCTGCCGCACCCATATTGGCTATGGCCTGCCCACGAAACAGGATACCGCGGCAGCTCATGGTTCACCGCCTGGAGATGAGGAGCTCAACGCTGCAAAAGTGGCACTGGGCTGGCCCATTGAGCCTCGTTTCTATATTCCAGACGAAGTTAAGAGCCTGTTCTTGGAAGTAAAAGAAGAAGGGAAGAAAAAGGAAAAGAGCTGGCAGGACCTGATGGATTCCTTTGCGGATGCTCACCCTGATAAAGCAGCCGAATTACGGCGCCGGCTGGCAGGGGATCTCCCTCAAGTTTGGGATGTGCCAGAATTTCCGGCTGATAACAAAGGTATGGCAACCAGGGCGGCTTCCGGGAAGGTGATCAACCACCTGGCTGGTCAGATCCCTGAGCTGCTGGGAGGGTCAGCGGACCTGGCTCCATCCAATAAAACCTGGATCGACGGTGAGCCAGATTTTCAGCCAGGGCGCTATCAAGGAAGAAACTTCCACTTTGGGGTTCGGGAGCATGCTATGGGGGCGATCATCAATGGAATGGCCTTACACGGAGGCTTGATCCCCTACGGCGGCACTTTCCTGGTGTTCTCAGATTATCTGAGGCCAGCTTTACGTCTGGCTGCTTTATCCCATATTCCGGATATCTGGGTTTTCACTCATGACAGCATTGGGCTAGGAGAAGACGGCCCCACCCATCAACCAGTTGAACACCTTGCAGCTCTGCGGGCGATTCCACATCTGGTGCTGATCCGGCCTGCCGATGCCAACGAGACTGCTCAGGCCTGGAAATTCGCGATAAATCATCGCCATGGTCCAACTGCTTTTGCTCTAACCCGCCAGTCGGTACCTACAATTGACCGCAGCCGCTACCAGGGTGCGGAGGGATTGCAAAAAGGTGCCTATGTGCTGGCGGATCTCGGACAGGCTGAACCGGAGCTGATTCTGATGGCATCTGGTTCTGAAGTGGACTTGATCATAAAAGCTGGTGAGAAGCTGGCAGCCGAGGGTATCAGCCTGCGGCTGGTTTCATTCCCCAGCTGGGAGTTGTTCCGCCAGCAGGATGAGGATTATCGGGACCAAGTGCTCCCTTCCGGAATCAAAGCACGCTTGGCCGTTGAGGCAGGCGTCTCCCAGGGTTGGCAGGAATGGGTGGGGGATGAAGGAATGGTCATCGGAGTGAATAAATTTGGTGCCTCGGCTCCAGCAGAGAGGTTGTTCAAAGAGTATGGCTTTACTGTTGAAAATGTGATCGAAACGGTTCGGGAATTAAGAAGGAGGCTGGAATAATGCGTATAGCCTTAGGGATGGACCATGGTGGTTTTCCTCTCCGGGAAGCTCTTCTGGAAGTTCTCGAGAAAATGGACTGTGAAGTGATCGATTTTGGTACAGATTCCCCGGATCGGGTCGACTATCCTGACTATGCCGAGAAAGTTGGGCTAGCAGTTCAAGGGGGAGAAGCGGATCGGGGCATTCTGGTCTGCGGCTCCGGGGTTGGTGTGTCTATTGCAGCCAATAAAATTCCAGGTATTTTTGCAGCGACCTGTCATGATGCCTACAGCGCACAGCAAGGTGTTGAGCATGATCATATGAATGTGCTCTGCCTGGGGGGCCGGGTGATCGGCGGCGAGCCGCTGGTGAGCGCGTCCGACAGCACGTCGAGAGCGAGGTCGAGGTTCGCCGACGGCAGCGTCACCAGGAAGCGGGTGTAGTCCTCCGTGGTGTGCGCGATCATCCGCGCTCCGGTGCGCCACGCCTCGCGCTCCGATCCGCCCTCGGGGCGCCGGCCCGTGACGCGGAACATCATGTGCTCCACGAAGTGCGTCGCCCCAGAACAGATTTTCGAACGGCTGGCAGTGTCTGATATTAAGAGAGCTGCAGATCTGTTCGGATCCCTTTATGATGAGACTGGAGGAAGGGATGGATTTGTTAGTTTAGAGGTCAGCCCTTATCTTGCCAATCAAACCCAGGACACTATCGCAGAAGCGGGAAACCTCTGGAACCTGGTTGAACGGCCTAACTTGATGGTCAAGATCCCTGCGACAATCGAGGGTTTGCCGGCGATCACTGAAAGCATCGCGGCTGGTTTGAATATCAATGTCACCTTGATATTCGGCCTGGAGCGGTACCAGCAGGTGATTGATGCCTATCTAACCGGGCTTGAAAAGAGGTCGGCCGCAGGTTTGCCGCTTGATCGGATTTCTTCTGTCGCCTCATTCTTCATCTCGCGAATTGACACGAAGGTGGATGGCAAACTTGGAAAGATTTTGGAGGGGAAATCCTCCGCTGAAGCCGAGAAGATCCGTTCCCTGCAAGGAAAAGCAGGTCTGGCAAGTGGAAAACTTGCTTATCAGATTTTCCTGGATAATTTCGACCGCGGGGGGGATCGGTTCCGGAAACTTCAGAGTCTGGGAGCGCAGGTGCAGCGTCCCTTATGGGCCTCAACCAGTACCAAGAACCCTGATTATCCTGATACGATGTACGTCGACAATCTGGTGGCGCCTCATACCGTTAACACCCTTCCACCACAAACATTGGAGTCATTCTTAGATCACGGAAAAGCGGATTTGTCCATTGAAGTAGGGCTGGCCGATTATCAACAGGCTTACAGAGAACTGGAAGAGGTTGGAGTTGACATTGATCAGGTCACCAAAGAGTTGGAGCAGGAAGGTGTCAAATCCTTTGCGGATTCTTACACATCCCTGCTCGACACTCTGCAGCAGCGCATGCAAGAATTCAGCTGAGACTGGATTGTCTTCGAACTGCCTCCAGGCAGGTTGTAGCACGAAGAAAGCTAGATCTGTGAAGGATCTCTGCGGCTGTGAGTGTCTAACACTGATTTCCTGGCTGCAGAGCTCTTTCTGACAGAATCTCTCTTGGATCATTTTCCATGGCCAACACGAGTGATTATTTGACCGCGGATCAATTGGCGG
>JARROG010000056.1:0-10114 GCA_037384185.1 Anaerolineales bacterium
CCTGCAGCACTTTGGCTATGCTCCCAGGCTCTTTCTCTAACCAGGGTGAACTTTCCCAATCCGGTATATAAAGCAGGTCCTTGGGAATTTTCGTGAACGAGACCTCATCGATATCGGTTTTTGCAGCCAGGCAGGCGAGCTGACTGAGCTCCTGGAGCTTCAAATCAGTCAGGAGATTATTCCTGAACACACCCAGGATCTGGGGGATTTTCGGGATTGTCGATAAGGAAAATACCTGCTCATAAACAGCTTTCATAACGATTGCCTGGCGGTCCACTCGATCCAATACATTGCGCGGATCACGCCAGCGAGCGTACATCAGGGCGTCTGTACCCGAGAAGAAATAACCCCCGGCAGCCATTTTAGGCTGATTCTGATGGAAAGAATAAAGGGGAGATGGATTGTAGACCTTGATGCCGCCGATCACGTCAATGATATCCCGGAAGGTCCTCATATTTACTACAATATAATGGTCGATCTCCACACCCCAATTATGGCGGATGGTTTCTTTCAGCAGTCCGGCACCGTAATCATCTCCACTGTAATAACCCATCCCTTCCGTTCCAAATAGATAAGCCTGGGTGATCTTTCCATGGGTCCTTCCGTGGTCCTCCTCGACATCGGGGATTTCCACCCAGATCCCGCGGTCAATGCCCATGAAAGCCACATTACCCGTCTGGAAATCAAGGCGCATGATCATGATCGAGTCAGCCATCCCATAGAGATAGCCCGCGCTGCGGGAATCCGTTCCGACAACCAGGATGGTCATCACTCCCTCGGGCCCATTGCAGATCCCGTTTTCAGCCGGTGCTGCTTGCACACTCATTGGACCCTGCGTGGTCAGGAGCAGTGCGAGGAGCAGCACTGCATTCAGTACCAGGGTTTTATTTTTCATAGGAGATCTCCCACAGCACTCCGGATGAAATCCTCAAGAAGGATCAGCGGATCTGGGTCCAGGTTCGGTTGAAGCAGTTCCATCCCATGACGCTCAACATAGCCATAGTTGACTTTTTGCACGTCAGGATTTCCCTCACAGGTTTCCACAGAAGCATCATCCCGGAGGCCATACAAACAATAAACCGGAGCATCTGGAACCTGACTGTACAGCACAGAGGCCTGAGCTGGAAATGATTCAGTTAGAAAAGATCCCGGTGAGAGCGCAAAGCTGCCCAGACAAGTACCCAGGCCGCTCTGGTTAAACCAGGTACAGGCGTCCAGAGCAGCATCCCCTCCAATCGATGCGCCTGCGGTAAGAATCCTATCGGGATCTACTCCTTGCAGCTGGGCTGCCGCCTGCAGGGCTGCCTGGGCGTCCAGGAGCCACTCTGCGGGCTTGTACGCTTGACAGCCATCCTGCTGGCAATTGCGAAAATCGAAGGTGAAAACCCCCAGCGGTATGTCAAGGCTGCGCTCGGGATACCAATCGGAAGATTTCCAAGAATCGTTATAATCCGGCTGCCTGACCAGCATTCCCCTACCCTGCAGCCAGCTGGCAATTGGCTCCCATTCACTCTGATCTCCTCTGGCCCAATGCATGAGCACGATCACCGGTGATGGATTTTCACTTCCCGGAAAATAAGTTCCAGATAGCTGTCTCCCATCCTGGGCTTGAAATTGGATCTGGGTTGGTTCGGGAGGCAGGATCGCAACTGCTGTTGCGGTTCCAGTGGGTGTCGCTGATGGGGAGGGAGTGGAGGAAATTTGAGGGAGTGGCGTTGCGCTGCTGTTGTCCTCGAATCCGAACGATTGGACCTCTGTTGCGATAATAGTCGGTCCAGCCTTGAAAACCAGGTCTATCCTTCCCAAATAATCCAACACCAGCAGAATCAAGCTGAAAAGCAGGAGGACAATTAATAGCAGGTATATCCGCCGTCGGCCCCACAGTTTATTCTTCATCGCTACCATTATATCCAGCTCTGCAGGGGGTTAAATTTACAGTTATGTAAATAAGTGAGAATGCCTGACAGAATACTTCTCAGGATTATTTCTGGAGGTCCAGATAGGGTGGATTTTCAAAATTCTCGTCATCAATGAAATTGATATCGATGATCGCACCACCGCTGACCTCAACATTATTGCCGATCAGCTGTGTGTTAAAGGTAGGATTGGTGCCCGAAGATCCCGAGAAGTACAGATCACCATCGGGATTGAAGACAGTCCCCAGATAAAAGGAAGTGCTGTTCCCTGTGACACTGATTGTATTGGAGTTTCCGTAAGCCAGGAACATCAACACTCCGGGGAGGGCCGGAGATGGATCTGGCGATTCCTCAGGGGCACGAAGGTCTACCGAATCAACATTTCCGCTAATGTCTACTCCACCGTTTGTTACGAATAGAGTCACCCCATCTCCCAGAATCGATCCACCGCTGATGCTGATGCCCTTTGACCCAGTAATACAGTAAAGCCCTGGGCTGAACGTCAAGGCACCTCCGGTCCATTTGATCTCATCATAGATCCCAGGTTGGAGAGTCGCATCCCCGCTTTTTGGAACAGTTCGGTTGGGCAGTCCAGAGCAATTGGGTTCCCCCACCAGCACGGAATAATCCGGCAGAGTGCCGGGAATGTACTGAGGAGCTGGATTGATATTAGTCAGAGTACCGGTAGATGCCCCGCCATAACCTACGCCCCCATTGTTAACTGTAACGTTAAAACCAGTTCCGTTCCCGGTCAAGCAGCCGTTCGACCACACGCCACCTCCAGTCACCGTGGTGGTGCTGCTGCCCGAAAATATCACCCCATTTATATTCCCCGAGCAGGCGGACTTATTGAGAGCTACGATGGCCTTCCCAAAAGCCAGGGGTGCCGGCGGATAAACCCTGACGACAGCTTCTACCTGGTTGCGAAGCGGACCATCATAGATCAAATGAGCAAAATTGGACTGTGTGTCGCGGGTTATCCGGGTGATCACGTCAAAATGTTTGTCCTCATAGATCTGCAAGTCCGTGATCTCGCAATTAACTTCTACGCCGTGATAATCACTAAAATCAGTATCGATCGTATAGTCGTTGCTGGCAGCCCGATCAATCGCTTCCATTTCAGCTGCCGCCTCCGTGAAGGTGGTTCCGGTCGTGCCGCAAATAAATGCGTTGTAAGTGACATTGTGTGTTCTCATATAATAGGCAGCCGCGCTGGCACCGGCAAGTGATGCTGAATCAGCTGCGTTCTGGGCATGGCGGCGGTCTGAGAACAACATACCACCGTCAATTGCCAGCGCCGAAAACCCTAAAAGCCCAACCAGAACGACAGCGAAGAATACCATCACCTGGCCGGTCTCACCAGGGCTGCTCTTTTTACACAAACGGTTTGCTACTTTCATAAAACACCTCAGTAGGGTTTCAGGGGCAGATAGGTGCCAGAATGGAATCCTCAGCCCGAGCGGTCAGCTCAATATCCTGCTTCCCGACAATGGACCCCAGGAAGGGCATAACGATTGGGAATGAATAATCGACAGTCACGCTAACTGTGTTACCGGGAGCCGCGCAGGCAGATCCATTCAAATCTACCTGAATATTAATGAAAGTGATATCGAGAGGGGTCTCCGAAGGATTGGATGGATCCAGGTAGGCAGCTTCAACCCGGTTGGCAACTGCAGTCTGGAAGGCGGCCATATCGTTCTTGGGAGCAATTGATCCGTAAACAGCGCCTTCCTGGGCTGCGTCGCGGACAATGATGTAAGCAAAAAATGCCCGACCAAGGTCAAAAACACCGGCCAACAAAACCAGCAAAAAAACCAGGATCAGAGCAAATTCAGTGATGCTTTGCCCTCGTTCCCTTTCTGGATGAGAGATGCAAGAATATCTTTGGTCCATATCAGTGGCTCACGTAGGTCTCGACAACGCTGCAGCTAGCTCCGGAAACCATATTTTGGAATGAAGCCTGAAGCTGATGTGTTCCTATTCCCAGCGCCCCATCAAATGTAAATACGACATCTGTTGTATCAAGTGCCAGGAAGGGCTCGGAGCTTGTGAAGGAAAAACTGTTTGGCTTTTCGGAACCGCTAAAAACAGTACTGCCATCAAATTTGACCGCCAACAAATATGGCTGATTAGGCAACGCTTCAGGCCAGCTTATCGAACCACCTGTAAACACAATTTCCTCCCCCTGATTGCTGACCGACCAGGTGATGGTGTCCGTTCCGATGGTCAACAAATGAGTTCCAACGTCGCAGGGAGGGAGATCATCATCCGCGATGTTTATCGTATACACAGAAGGTGTTCCCAGGTCCGCAAACGTTGGGCTGCCCATGTTGATCAAAATGCTTTCATCTGCTTCAAAAGTAACATCATCCACAATGCTGATAGAAATACTATCGCTTAACGATCCAGCTGGAATAAACAAGCTGGCGGAACTGGCTGAGAAATCCGCTGGATTCGTAGCTGATCCTGAAAAAACCAATGGGACAGTGACATCATGAATAGATATCCGATTTAATATCGCAGTAACTGTAAACGAACCATCACCCTCATCCTTGTTGACTCCAGATCCAACAAAACTCACCCGCGATGGTTCGTCATTATCGGTAATAGTCACTGTATGGGAGGTCGGGCTCACCGCAGTTCCATTGGTGACCGTGCCTAAATCAAACACAATTGTCTCATCGCTTTCATCCAGGTCATCATCAAGCAATTGAACTTCGATGCTACCCTGGGTGTGCCCCACCGGGATGGTCAAGCTCGAAGCGGAAAGTATGTAATCCTGTCCAGCCCCTGCAACAGCGCTGCCTGACACTGTGTAGGGAATCACCACATCCTGGCCCCAGGCATTGCTCATTTGAACCAGGATGCTAACTATCCTATTCTCCTCCTGCAGTTTCTGGCTGGAACTCGTGAAATATACATCCGGTGCCACTGAACTCTCCGTGATAATGACAGTCTGTTCAGCAGGAGATCCCAATTCGGCGTGCGTGGGGCTATCCAATGTGAGGATCAATGTCTCATCCGGTTCCATACCGTCCCCTTCCAGGATCTCAAAATTGATCTCAACTGTATCAGATCCGGGCGGGATTTTTAAAGGAGACTTATCAATAAGCGTGTAGTCTGAGGGACTTGTAGTCCCTGAAATGGTAAAGGGAATAGTGATGAGCTTCGCGGACGGAGATGTTAGCTGAAGAGTCGTTGTAAATACGCCAATATCCTCAGAAACATATTGAATTGGTGTAAAAAATTGGACCTGGGGAGGAAGATCATTGTCCTGGATGGTCATCAGGTGCATGGGAATGCTGCCCAGCAGGGCGTTTGAAGGTGTGCCTAACCCCATGGCTGCGATCTCGTCATCCTCGTCAATTAAATCGTCGTTAATGATCACTGTCAGCGATGTGGATAGCGTTCCCGCCGGGATGAATACGGGCTGAGGGGCGGTCACATAATCCCCACTGATCCCCCAAACCGCAGTTCCCCCGCTAATAATGGGAACAGTCACATCCTGGTTGATGGCGTTGGAAAGCGTAATTGTTAAAGTTATCACCCCAGCATCCTCGGATTGGGTGCTGCTGGCTGTTGTGAAACTGACCAGGGGCGGATCCTGGATGGTCACCATGTGGATGTCCTGGGGACCCTTGGTGGCATTGGTAGGAGTGTCTATGCCGATAAACAGAGATTCATCTCCTTCAGCAATACCGTCATTCAGCAAAGTGATGTAGATAGTTGTGATTTTCTGACCAGGGCTGATAGTTACCGGACTGGAAGAAATAGTGTAGTCGACACCCTTGGTGGCGGTTCCCGTAGTTGAAAAAGGAATGGTCACCAGGTCAGTCGCAGTCTGATTCAATTCGACCACAACGCTGATTGTTCCCTGAGTCTCGATCGCAGATTGATTGGTCGTCTTAAAATTGACATCGCTGAGCGAACCAACAATCGCACCAGCGCCTGTCCCGCTCTCTCCCAAGGTAATTTTCTTCAAGATCGTTCTGCTTGAGCTGGACGAGATAGGAATCGGTCCAAAATCTCCAATGATCGCAAAGGGGGATATCGAGGTGTCTACCCGGACAGAAATTGAATCCGCCAGACCTACATCGTGGGATGGCGGGCAACTCGTTGAATATACCCCTCCGTCATCAACGTACTGGATGGTGATATCACTATCATTGATCCCGGCGTATTTCCCAAACCGCTTGGCAGCCTCCCGAATGCCCTGGCAATCTTCATACTGGGAAATACCTCCCCCAATATCATGTGTGGCAGCTCCGTACCTTGCCGCTTCACGGGAAGCTGCGATGGCAACTGAGTAGGTAAACATGATCCGGCCAAACTCGAAAATACCTACCAGCAGTACCAACAGCAGAGGTAAAACCAGGGCAAATTCAAGCATACCCTGGCCGCGATAAGAATGAGTGGATGATCGATTGCTCACAATGACTCCATAAATTAAATAAGAAGAGACGGTTGCGGTTAATTATCTTATTAAAGTAAATCACGAGAATCAGGAATAACAATGCTTACTAACAGGATTGTCGGGAAAAGAGAAAAAACAAGAAAACACCTAACAATTTTGTTAGGTGTGTGTAAAACCAAATTGGACCCGGCTTTCAAACGAACTTTGCAAGATAAAACATGATCAGCGTGCTTCCGGCCAGGAAGGGCCCGTATGGTAGGGCTTGAAATGCCTGATACTCTTTTCTGATCAACTGCATGATCAGATAGGCACCGCTGACAAGTCCCCCCATTATTACAGCTAAGAAAATCCCACCAACAACACCCGGCCAACCCAGCAATAACCCCATGATCCCTGCCAGATTGACATCGCCAAAACCAAGAGCTACCTCTTCGATCTGCTCTCCACGTCTGCGGGAGAGCATCCGAACGAACCCCTCTCCCAAGAGATAAAATACCAGCAGGATGCCAAAACCAGCCCCGCCGCCCAGCAACGTGTTCAGCAGGCCATGGGCTTGGGTACCGTAAATTATCCCCATCCCTGCCCCTACCAGGCTGATCGGGTGGAGGATCAAGCGATGTTCCAGATCGATCACAACGATCAGTGTAAAATACACCAACCACAATATCGATCCCAGGGATCCCAATGCCTGTATCGGAAAGAAACCCATTATCACAGAAAGAGCAGGAACAATCAGCAGCACGATCAGGTGGCGGAGAGTCGGCAGTGTACCGCAGTGACTGCAGCGGGAATAGGACAGGTATGCTATCCAACCCCGTTCTTCCTGACAGGAAACACAGCGCAGGGGTACAAATTTCCTGTAGATTGGCAGGACATCGCTCAGGTAGTTGATCAACCAGGCACCTGCCAGGCCGCCCAGCAGATAAAGAACATAAATCACCATGCGGGTATTATAATTTATATATATCAGCCTGCCCGCCAATTGAGCAGATATGAAACCTCCAGCCATCGCACTATTAACTGATTTCGGAATATATGATCCCTACGTGGGCATCATGAAAGGGGTGATCAGCTCCATTGCACCAGAAGTCCCCCTGATCGACCTCACGCATCAGGTCTCTCCTGGAGATATCCAGCAAGCGGCTTATTATATCTGGCAGGCAAGCCGGGATCTATCATCCGGCACGATTTTTCTGGCAGTTGTGGATCCTGGAGTAGGCACAAACAGGAAAGGTATCTATCTTGAAAAAGAAGGCCAAATCTTCATTGGCCCCGATAACGGACTTTTCAGCTACCTGGATCTCAAAAGTAAAATTACATGCTGGGAGTTAGCGAATCCGGAATATCAGCTGGACAACTCTTCAGCAACATTTCACGGCAGAGATATTTTCGCACCCGCTGCAGCTTATGCTGCAAAAGGGATCCGGGGAGCAGCTTTTGGTGAACGGCTGGATAGAATTCAGCTTCTTCCCCGGCCGCGGCTCGAGATTGAGAACCAAGCTATCCGGGGCCAAGTCATCAGCAAAGATAGATTTGGAAATTTGATAACCTCGCTGGGCACGTTTCAAAAGGTGTCAGATGGTCTGCAACTGGATTCCTGGATTGACTCCCGAACCTCATCCCTTCCAGATAATTCAATGTTAAGGGTTCGGGTGCGGGATCAAGATTACCCCCTGGTATCCACATTTGCGGAAACACCCATAGGTCGGTGTGCGGGATTGATAGGAAGCACTGGCCTGTTGGAAATCGTCGCCAATCTCGAATCAGCCGCGGATCTCTTAGGCATCCGCCGCGGGGAGGAAGTCTCCACTCCCTCAGGGAATAAAAATGCCGCACTTCCCCTCTTAGCAGCGACCCTGCTGACAGCTGAACCGGTAATCCTCCACAACCTGCCCGAGATCAATGACGTGAAAGACATGCTTGAACTGCTGGAGAGCATTGGAGTCGAGCTCACACGACTGGGGAGCCACTCCTGGAAGGTGCAGGCGAAGCATATCAAGGAGACCAATCTTGACCCAACCTTGTGTACCAGGATCAGGGCTTCCGTGCTGCTTGCCGGACCATTGCTCGCTCGGTCAAGTAAGCTGAAGCTCCCCCCACCCGGTGGTGATGTGATTGGCAGGAGAAGGATCGATACCCACATTTTAGCCCTCCAGTCTCTCGGGGCAAACATCAGCTATCACAGAGACAAGAAGCTGTTTGAAATGTCCGCCGAGAAATTGAGCGGCGCTAACATTCTCTTGGATGAAGCCTCTGTAACCGCAACAGAGAATGCTGTAATGGCTGCTGTAACCGCAGAAGGCACCACCATCATTCGCAATGCAGCCTCTGAACCCCACGTTCAGGAACTCTGCCAAATGCTCAATGCCATGGGTGCCAAGATTACCCAGGTTGGCTCCAATACACTGCAGATCGACGGCGTATCTGAGCTGGCAGGAACCGAATACACGGTTGGACCAGATTATCTTGAAGTGATCAGCTTTGTTTGCGCGGCGGTAGTGACAGGGGGTGAGATCACCATCCGCAACGCTGGAGTAGAATACCTGTCCATGATCGAACAGGTCTTTTCTCGCCTGGGGGTCACCTGGGAAGTACAAGGCGAGGACCTCTTTGTCCCCGCTGATCAGGATCAAACCATCAAACCAGATTTTCGAGGTGCAATTCCAGAAATCAGTGTAATGCCCTGGCCGGCATTTCCATCTGATTTGATGAGTGTGGCAATAGTGGCAGCTACCCAATCCTCAGGAAACGTGCTCTTTCACGATTGGATGTATGAAGGACGCATGTATTTCACCGACAAATTAACCGGGATGGGCGCGCAGATCGTGCTCTGCGACCCGCACCGCTGCATCGTGAATGGACCTTCAGAACTATTCTCCGGAAACGTTGACAGCCCAGATATCAGGGCAGGTTTGGCATTGTTACTAGCCGCTTTAGCCGCAGAAGGAGAATCTGTCATCAGAAATGTCTCCCAGATCGATCGGGGATATGAGAAGATCGACGAAAAACTCCGGTCCCTGGGAGCGAAGATATCCAGGGAATCCGAATAAGATGGCTCTGCGGGACGAGATCTTTGAGCAGGCAGATGTACTTTCCAGAATATTTAGCGATCAAGGCGATTTTTTCGCATCTCTAGCTGCGAAAATTGGCTATCCAAAGGGGGTCTTTATCGCTGCCAGAGGGACTTCCGACAACGCCGCCCGCTACGCTAAATATGTCTGGGGAGCCAGGAACAACATTCCCGTAACCCTGGCAGCCCCCTCTCTCTTCAGCGTTTATCACAAGCCACCTAGTATTGGCGACATGCTGGTTATCGGCATCAGCCAATCCGGAGAATCTCCTGATCTGCTGGCCGTCCTGGAAGAAGCAAATCGGCAGGGAAGCATCACACTGGCCGTCACCAATCAGCCGCAGTCACCGCTGGCGGAAGCAGCGGACCACGTAATCGATATATCGGCAGGACCCGAATTGGCGGTAGCGGCAACCAAGTCCTACACCGGACAGCTGGCAGCGATCGCTATGCTTTCGTCAGCCTGGCAAAAAGATCAT
Organism: Anaerolineales bacterium; assembly: GCA_037384185.1. Taxonomy (GTDB): domain Bacteria; phylum Chloroflexota; class Anaerolineae; order Anaerolineales; family UBA11858; genus B10-G9. The sequence goes on from JARROG010000056.1 coordinate 9,880, forward strand.
GACAGGAAGAAAGAACTTGAGACAATCCCCGAGGCTGTTGCGGATGTCCTCAGCAGGGAAAGTCAGATCAAGGATTACGCAACCCGCTACCGGTACATGAATCAGTGTGTGGTCCTGGGTCGGGGATATAACTACGCAACCGCCTACGAATGGTCATTAAAGATGAAAGAGCTGGCCTATGTTGTGGCAAACCCTTATTCCTCAGCCGATTTTCAGCATGGGCCCATTGCTTTGG
>JARROG010000057.1:0-8124 GCA_037384185.1 Anaerolineales bacterium
CCTGGCCCCGCTACTGAAAAAGGCCATAGTATCTCAACTATGGCTTTTTTGTTTTTCCCTTCCCGAATTGTCCAGTACCTATCCGAAGAGAGCCAATTCCTGGATCCAATTTGAAACAAGTGTAGTTTTTTTGTTGTCAAAATGCTCCGGCATCCTACGCTCTTGACCCCTCTTTCCCTGGAACGCATTCTTTTTATAGATTTCATACCTTCCTTTAATGGATTGTTAATTTTGTTTTTTTATATTTAATGGAAAGATAAAAAAGTGTTGATTGAGGAGGTGTATGCTATGTATCGAAGATATCGTATGCCCAGTGTCTGGCGTGAAATGGATCAGCTCCAGCGCGAGATGAACCGCCTGGTGGGATCCTCGTTAGGGACGCCCTCAAACTCCCAGTTGAGTTTTCCAGCAATCAATATCTGGACCGGCGAGGATGAGATGCTTGTCAGCGCGGAGCTGCCCGGAATCAAGGCCGATGATATTGACCTCAATATTACCGCCGATTCCCTGGTCCTTTCAGGTGAAAGAAAGCTGGAAACCCTAGATGAAGATGCCAGGTATCACCGCCAGGAACGGAGTTTTGGGAAATTCAATCGCTCCCTTCAGCTGCCGTTCATGGTGGATCCTGGCAAGGCCAAGGCTGTTTTCAAGAATGGGATCCTGGAGATTTCCCTAGTTCGCGCCGAAGCGGATAAACCCAAGAAAATTGCAGTAAAAGCTGGTTAATTGAGATTGTCTGAGTGGAAAGGGAGGTTGAGAAAATGGCCAAAAAAGATGAAAAATCGATGCAGGTGACAGAGAAGGAAATGATTGAAAAGGAGGACACCGAGCGGACCCGCGAACGCCAGTGTTTTGTTCCCAAAACGGATATCTACGAAACTGAGGATATGATTGTGCTGCTGGCTGATCTTCCGGGTGTGGATCAGGATTCAGTTGATATCACCCTGGATAAGAATGTTCTCACCATTGATGGATTCAACAGCTCGAGTGAGAACGAAGATTATTCGGTGACCTACAGTGAGTATGTTCCTGGTGATTATCATCGGAAATTCCGGCTCACCCGGGATGTCGATCGGGATAAGATCGAAGCCATTGTGAGCGATGGTGTTTTGGAGCTTCATCTTCCCAAAGCCGAGGAGGCAAAAGTCAAGAAGATTCCTATCAAAGCCGGATAAACGTTTATCTCAGCGCCTGAGAATTCTCAGGCGCTGTTCATTTAAAATGGACTTGAGCTCTCAGGTCTTTGGCCGCCCTTAGCCAGCTTAAAACCATTTCCAGCTTGAAGGCTCGATCACTCGATCTTTCCAGACCAGCTCTCCTTTCAGGCTTACCCACAGAGACCGGGCAGCGGAAATTTCATTGGCGATCACTAGAGCTGGATAGCAGAATGCCAACCAGACCGGCAAGGCCAGATGGATAAAAGGGATCAGCCAGACCAGGATTGAAAGGCCAAGGCAAATGGCCAGGATCGCTGGATCTGTCAGGGGAGCTCTGCCGGCTGCCAGCATCGCCAGTATTAGGAGCGGTCCTAAGAAAAGGACTGCCAACCACAGGAAAGCGAAGCTGAAAGGGATCAGCCGGAACTCAAAGGCAGCAAACAGGTTCTTGGTAAAGCCCTCCAGTGCCTGGCGGCTGGTCTGGTACATGCGGCAAGAAATCAAATCCGCCGCCTGGACCACTCTCCATCGAAAGCCGTTCTCCTGAACCTTCCGGGCCAGAGCCAGATCATCAACAATTGACTGGCTCACGCCTGCGTGACCGCCGATCGACTGGTAGGCCCGCTTGCGGAACAACATCAATTGTCCTACGGCAGTCGTGAAGATCGGTGAGCGCATCCTGTAGGCCAGGCCGAGGGGAAAGAAAACCAGCACTGCCCAGGAAAAGAACGGCACCAATAATTTTTCTCCCCAGCTGCCCAGCACCTGCCGGGGATAACCAGTGACCAGATCTGCATTCTCACCTTCCAGGGCAGCTGTCATATTTTCCAGCATCTGAGGACGATGGGTTGTATCGGCGTCTGTGAATAAGAGCAGCTCGCCCCGGGCGGCATCTGCCAGCTGAGTGCAGGCCCAGTTCTTCCCGGGATGATGATCAGGCCCCCGTTCACCTTTGAGCACGGTCAACTTACTGTCTGCTTGGGCAATCTCCTGCAGGATTTGATAGGTGTTGTCCGTGGAACCATCATCAAGGACGATCACCTCGAAATCTGGATAACGCTGTGACAGCAGGGACTGAACGCAAGCAGCGATGTTCAACTCCTCATTTCTGGCTGGAACGAGTATGGAAACAGATTGTGAGTTAAGGGATTGAGAATGGCGGCGCGCTCTGCGCACCAGGATAATATTCCAGATGGAGATCAGCAGGATTACTGTTTGAAAAATGATCAAATGGACAATCAGGTCGCTGCTCAAATAGCGAAGCATCCAGCGTTTACTCCTGGCTTGTAGGAAATGTTTTTTTCCAGCGCCGGTGAAATCGAGGCTTTTCTTTTAGATCCAGACGGTGGCTCCAGGCCAGCAGCGCAGTTTGTCCTGCCCAGACCCAGATCAGCAGCGGGTCCGGGATCCAGATCAACAGGACCAGGAGGATGATCCCCATCGCCAGCATGACCGCCCAACCAGGAGAGCTGAAGATCAGGATCCCCAGCACCACACCGAGCACAGCTGGCAGAGACGCCTGCCAGATTGTCAATCCGATCCAGACGCCCAGGGCCGCAGCCAGGGCTTTACCGCCGTTGAATCCCAGAAAGGGAGAGAACATATGACCCGCCACGGGAGCCAAAGAAATAAAAATCATTCCTGGGCCGCCAAGTCCCAGCACTGAATGGAAGATCCCAACTGGCAGGGCAGCTTTGCCGACATCCAGGATCAAGACTAGGATCCCCAGGGGTGGACTTCCTGCCCGGAATAGATTGGTTGCTCCAGGATTACCGTCCCCAAACTCACGTACATCCACGTCTAAGATCAGCCTTCCCAGCCAGACAGAGAATGGTAGTGAACCGCTGAGAAAGGCGAGCGCTGTCCAGCATACATAGATCATGGTTAGAATCATACCAAGCTTGGCGAAAAGCTGGAGACGAACTTGGAAATTTCACTGGAATTGGTTCCAGTGCTCAGGGTTTGTTCTCAATATTCCTGAGCCGGAAAACAGCCCTGTTCAGATATAATTAATAAAATTTCGGGTTCTTGAAAGTTGGAGGTGAACTATGACGAATATGAATGAACTGCTCAAGGTCGAGCCTCTCACTGCAGACAGTATCCGGGAGTTGTGGGGGAAAACCTACAACAAAGAAGGAAAACCGGATTGGTCTCATATCTTCCCTTATTACCATGATGAAATCATCTTCCAGGACAGCATACAGCGCATCGAAGGGATTGATGATTTCAAGGAACTCTGCCAGCGACTTACGGACCGCTGCGAACAGCTTTCTATGGATATCTTCACTATCGCTGAGTCTCCCGGTTCTTTCTTTTTCGATTGGGAAATGGTGATGACATTTCGAAAGTGGCCCAGCTCCTCTATCTTTGGTACGACCAAACTCACCATCGGAGAGGATAACCGCATCATTCAGCAGCGGGATTATTTTGATCTGTGGGGGGATATTTTCAACAATATCCCTTATTTCCATAAACCATACCGCAGGTTCATGAAGCGTTATTTTGGTTAGGCTCCCCATGGTGGTTGTCTGAAGTGCTTCAGTTACTGGCCAATGCCAGGAGGTAACCAGGGTGGACTGCTTAGCGTTTGGCTGGAATCCTGGCCGGCACATCAAGCCTGATTTGGGGGTTAGGAAAGTAAGAATATTAGATTATTGAGAAGCAGACTGGATTGTTGGAAGCCTGACAGCTGGGATCGGGTTTGAGGAGGATCAAAGTGCATGATGTGATTATCGTTGGTGGGGGTGTAGCAGGACTGACAGCTGGAGCTTTTCTATCGATCAATAACCATCCCCCGGTGATCTTCGAGAAAGAGAGTAAATGTGGTGGCTTGGTAAACAGCTTTGAGCGGGACGGATTTGTCTATGATGGCGGCATCCGTGCTCTCGATAATTCCGGGATTCTCTTTCCAATGTTAAAGCAGTTGGGATTGGACCTGGAGTTTGTCAAGAATAAAATTACGGTGGGGATTGAGGATCAGGTCATCGCGATTGAATCGGAACAGGATCTTGATCGTTATCGTGACCTCCTGCTGTCCTTATATCCAGAGAGTGAAGAGGATATTCGGGCGATCGTGAACCGCATGGAAGAGATTATGGGGTTCATGGATCTCCAGTACAGCATTGATAACCCGACTTTCCTGGATGTCAAAGAGAACCTGGATTATTTTATCTCGAAAGTATTGCCCTGGATGGTGAAGTATGCCTTGGCATCCCCAAAGATCAATCAGCTAAATACCCCTGTGGAAGATTATTTAGCCCAAATTACCGATAATCAGGCCTTGCTGGATATCATTACCCAGCATTTTTTTACGGATACACCGACCTTCTTTGCATTAGGCTACTTGCGAGTCTACTTGGATTACCACTACCCCCTCGGTGGCACAGGGGTGTTAACCGAAAAGCTGACCGATCTGATCCAGAAAAATTATGGTTCCATCTGCACCAACACCCGGATTGTAGAAGTCGATCCTGCGAAGAAAACAGTCACGGACAGTGAGGGAAGGGAATATGGCTATCGCCAGCTGATTTGGGCGGCAGATCTCAACTCCCTCTACCAGTTCATTTCACCGGAAAAACTAACTTCTGAGAAAGGGAAAAAAGCCTTCCTGGACAGGAAAGCTGAGCTGGAAGGCAAAGTTGGAAACGATTCTGTCCTTACTCTCTATCTGGGTTTGGATTTGGACCCCAGCTATTTCTCGGATATTGCCAGCGGGCACTTCTTCTACAGCCCACGGAAAGAAGGGGAATCCGCGGCAGGGTCTCCGCCTCTGGAAGCTGATCAGGTAATGCTGGAAAGCTGGTTGAAGGAATTATTGGCTTACTCGACCTATGAAATATCTATTCCGGCTCTCAGGGACCCTGCGTTGGCTCCTCCGGGCAAGACTGGTTTGATCATCAGCCTGCTGTTCGACTATCAGCTGACCAAGAGGATTCAGGATCAGGGTTGGTATGAGGAATTCAAAATCCTCTGCCAGCAGGAGATCCTGCGAGCTCTGGACGGATCGATCTATCCAGGGATAGCTGACAAGATCATCCATGCCTTTGTCTCCACTCCATTAACCCTGGAATCGAGAACAGCGAACAGACATGGAGCGATCACTGGCTGGTCATTTACAAATCACCCCCTGCCAGTAGAAAACCGTCTGATGAAAGTATTTAATGTGATCAGGACACCTCTGGAGGATGTCTTGCAAGCTGGCCAGTGGACCTACAGTCCTTCGGGGCTGCCAATTGCCATCTTGACTGGCAAGCTGGCGGCTGACCGGGTTCTGAAGGCTTTGAAATAATAACTGACCGAATTGTTTGCGGTATAAGTAAGTGCGGGCTTGTCAGCCCTATTGGAGTCTGCAATTGGCTGGCTGAGATTTCGATTTAGACCTTGGTTTCTATGAGAGACGTAAATGGCTGAGAGCACTTTACCTATCTGGGCGAACCCCGCAGTATTTGAGAGCAATAGATTGGGCATGACGGCCTCCTTGACGCGCTATTCGGATCAGGAAAGTGCCTTGTCTGGAGCAGCATCAAACCGTTATCAAAGCTTGAATGGTTCCTGGAAATTTCGCTACTTTTCCAGCATTTTGGATTGGGAGGACCGCCTGGCATTTGCGGATCCCATTGATTTAGATTGGGATGAGATCGAAGTTCCGGGAGTATGGCAGCTGCAAGGATACGGCAAACCATCTTATCGCAATATTGGGCTGCCGCCAGGAATTAATGAAAAAGACCCACCAGGAATCGATCCCCAGCAGAACAGCCTGGGCTGCTACCGAAGAAGCTTCCAGATCCCTGAGGATTGGAGGGGACTTCGAGTGCGCCTGCATATTGGCGCTGCGGAGTCTGCCGTCAGGGTTTGGTTGAATGGGCAGGAAGTTGGATACAGCCAGGACTCCCGTCTGCCGGCAGAATTCGAGATCACCAATCAGCTTGCGAGCGGGGAGAATCAGCTCAGTCTCCTCGTCTATCGCTTTTGCGATGGAAGTTTCCTGGAAGACCAGGATATGTGGTTTCTCAACGGGATTTTCAGAGATGTCTACCTTTATGCAGTTCCCCAGATCTCCGTGGGCGATTGTTACTTCCGCTCTGAGTTCGACAAGGATTACCAGGATGCAGTCTTTTTGGGAGATGTTTATCTGGATTCTTCCAATCTGAAAAGCAGCGTCCCCAGCCTTGAGATCACCCTCCGGGATCCGCTCGGCGAGATCGTTTTTACTCGCAGTCTGGCAGGAGGTGAAGAAAGAAATCTCCAGATGAAACTTAGCCTTGAGGAGAAAATCCAACAGCCCCGGCAGTGGTCAGCAGAACAGCCTGCCCTTTATACTGTGCTGCTTACTTTGCTGGATGAGACCGGCAGGATATTGGAAGTGGTTCCGGTTCGGTTTGGTTTCCGCCAGGTTGTGATCAAAGAGCGTCAGGTGCTTCTGAATGGGAAACCGCTCTTGATCAAGGGAGTCAACCGCCATGAATTCGATCCCCGAACTGGATATGCGCTCAGCCGGGAAAACATGGAGGAGCAGGTTAAAACCCTTAAGCAGTTCAATATCAATGCGGTTAGGACTTCTCATTATCCGAACCACTCTTATTTCTACGATCTCTGCGATCGCTATGGGATCTATGTCATGGACGAGGCCAACCTGGAATCCCATCGATTTGTGGATCATCTGCCAAAAGGGAAAAGTGAATGGAGGGATGCCGTGGTCGCCCGGGGTACCCGTATGGTTCTGCGCGACCGCAACCATCCCTCCATTCTGTTCTGGTCGCTGGGCAACGAAGCGGGACAGGGGAAAAATTTCGGACACATGCGCCAAGCCATGCTCAAGCTGGACAACACCAGGCCGATTCATTATGAAGGAGAGTACAGGTATACTCATTCCGATTTCATCAGCATGATGTATCCGACACCTGCTTTCCTGGAAAAGGTGGCCCAGGGACGGGGACCCTTATGGTTCTTTAAAGCCGAGGGAAGTTTTGGAAAACCAGTCCGGCCCAGGTTTTACAGTGATAAACCGATCCTGGTTTGCGAATACGCTCATGCGATGGGCAATAGTGTCAGCCGGTTGGACAAATTCCTGGAAATCTTTGAACGCTACCCAAATTGCGCTGGAGGATACATTTGGGACATGATCGATCAGAGTTTGCTAAAAGAAGAAGAGGATGGAACCCGGGTTTGGACGTATGGAGGAGATTGGAATGATGAACCGAATGATGGGTACTTCTGTATCAATGGTCTCTTCCAACCAGACCTGGCCCCCAACCCCCAGGCGAATGAAGTCCGCAAGGTTTATCAGCCTCTGGCAGTGTCCCCCGGAGATATCACCAAGGGTGAAGTGATCATCCACAACAAAAATTCATTCACAAACTTGGATCATCTGCTGCTGGGCTGGTCGCTGACCCGGGATGGCGAAGTGATCGATTCCGGAGTGATGCCTGCCCCACCGGTATCTCCTGGAGAGAGACAATCTTTGATCATTCCTTATACTTTCCCGAGCGAAGGCCCTTCTGCTGGTGAATGTCACTTGCTGGTGGAATTCCTGCTTGATCAGGATCGGGATTGGGGTCAAAAAGGGCATCGGGTGGGTTGGGACCAGATTGTATTACCGGTTAGTGAACAAGGGACCAGCGAAACTCTCCCTCCTTCGCACCCGCTGACCACACCCCTGATCATCCATCCCGCAGAAGAATTGCTGGAAATCCTGGTAGGAGAGGTAAAACTCAGTTTCCAGACCAAAAGCGGATTTCTTCAGCTCCTGGCTTATCGAGGGATGCCCTTGCTGGTCGGCCCCTTGATCCCAAATCTGTACCGGGAGCTGGATAATGACACCATTCCTGAGAAGCTGGTGCCCGGGCTGGGCAAATTCTTCAATCTGAACAGGAAGTGGAGGGGAACCATCGAGCGGCTGCGGCTGCTGGACTTTCAAGTTGAGCGGGCCAGGGCCGAGAGCGTCCTGGTCACGACTGCCCATCAGCTG
>JARROG010000058.1:0-8120 GCA_037384185.1 Anaerolineales bacterium
CGCCACCCTGTGCCTGGCCGATATGGACCGCGAAGGTCCGGACCAAAGCCAGGACCTCCTCCAGGAGATGGTCGAGCTGCTGGATAAGACTCCCTAGCCGTTCAGACCTCCGAGGTTGGGATCCTCCGAAGTTACATCAACCTCCGAGGTCCCAACGTTAAATCGCCCACTCACCGAGAGAAAGATCTAAAAAACGAAAATCCTTTCCCGAGGTCGCCTGGCTAACCCTGCTGGCCAACCTCGGAGGTCGGGGTGAGCTCCGAGGTCTTCTCAAAGTTTTCCCCCAGTGCTATAATTTCGTCCACATGGGCGCGTAGCTCAGCTGGTTAGAGCGCACGGTTCACATCCGTGAGGTCGATGGTTCGAGTCCATTCGCGCCCACAAACAGAGCCCCCTCGATCTTTTCGGTGGGGGTTTTTTTATCTAACTGATCTCATAACAGACCGAGAGTATTCTTACTCAAACCTTATCCCACTCATAACAAGCTATCTGACCGCCAAGAAAGAAATTGATTTAAACTTCCCCCACTATCCATATCCACAATCTCTCCAGATCGGTTAATGAGCATCCCGCCAGGGTTGGGAGTCAGGCACAAACAGCGATTGGCCGAACTCATCCCTCCCAAAATCGCTGATCTTATCTTGGACTGGCACGGAAATGAGCCAATCGATGAACGAATTTGCAAGTTCATTATTGATCTCAGGATTCTTATCCGGATTGACAGCGATCACCCCGTAGGGATTGAATAGGATCGGATCCCCTTCCACTAAGAGCACCAGATCGGTTCCTTCCAAGGTACGCGCCAGATACGTGGCTCGGTCTGACAAGGTATAGGCTTGCTGTTCATTCGCCAAGGTCAAGACAGCGCCCATTCCCTGACCCACAGAAATGTACCAACCGCCAGCAGGTTCAAGTCCCGCTTCTCCCCAGATCGCTTTTTCTTTAATATTAGTTCCCGAGTCATCACCCCGCGAGACAAAGGGAGCTTCCACATCAGCAATTGATTGAAATGCCTCGACAGCATCCTTCATCCCTTTGATTCCGGCAGGATCCTCCGGAGGTCCTACAATCACAAAATCATTGTACATCACGTCTTCCCGCCGAACTCCATGACCGGCTTCCATGAATGCGTCCTCCCGGGCCCGGGCATGGACCAGGAGCACATCAGCGTCACCATTCTCTCCCAGAGACAGCGCCTGACCAGTTCCTACCGCGATCACATCCACCTCAGCTCCGCTTATATCCTCAAAATCCGGCAGAATGGTATCGAGCAGTCCTGAGTCATAAGTCGAGGTCGTAGTCGCCAGAACCAGTCTTGCTGGTGCTTGCCTCTCACCCTCCCCTGAGACTGGTTCCACCACATCACTCCCCTTAACATCTGTTGTCTCAGCCGTTGGCTTTTGAGATGAAGTACCACAAGCCCCCAGTACTAGTACCAGCAGCAGGGCAATACTCACTGCACTGATTGATCTCTTGGTCATTCTCTCTCCTTTATACTGGTAAAACCAGGATATTTTTCCAGATCTGTTTCCTTCCCCAGTCGGACCCAGGATTTTTTCAACGCCTCCAAACTCCAAATTACAACTGAGGACTTAATAGATCATATCGCCGTTGACAAACGATGCTGTCCGTGGATCCGCAGGGGCGTTGAAAAAACGATCAACGGGAGCGATCTCGATTATTGACCCATCAAGAAGGAACGCCACCCGATCAGCCAGACGGCGGGCCTGGAATATATTGTGAGTCACCAGGACAATGGTCACACCCTGACGATTGAGATTCTGAATGATGTCCTCAATCAGCATTACATTGTAGGGATCCAGATTGGCGGTGGGTTCATCCAGCAGCAGCACTTCGGGTTGCAGAACCATAGCCCGGGCTAGCGAAACCCGCTGGGCTTCCCCACCCGATAGAGTGTTAGCTTTTTGTTGGGCTATATCAGTCAGACCGACCTGCTGCAAAGATTTTTGGATACGTTCCTTTCCATCCAGGTTTCCCCGTAAGCGCAGACCATAATTGACATTCTCCAGAACACTGCGATTGAGCAGGATCGGCCGCTGAAAGACCGTGGTCACCTGACGACGCACCTCCAGGGGGATCTGGTCAGCAGGGCTGAAACGAGTCTGATGAAATTGGATTTCTCCCCCATCGGGCGGTTCCAGGAAGTTCATCAGTCTCAGCAAGGTACTTTTCCCGGCACCGCTGGGGCCAACGATGCACAATCTCTCCCCCTTAAGGACCTCCAGAGATCTGACATCGAGCACTTTTTTGTCACCATAGTATTTAGTCACATTCTCCAGATGATAGATCGAATTGTCATTCATCGAACACCGTCCCCTGGAGTCTGAGAATGAGCAAATTCACCAGAAAAGTTACCAACAGCAGAACCAATCCGAGCAAGATCGCCAGATCAAAGTTCCCTTTGCGGGTCTCAAGCACGATCGCTGTGGTCATGACTCTGGTCTGCCCCTGAATATTCCCTCCTACCAGCATCACCGCGCCAACCTCGCTGATGATACTGCCAAACCCAGCAGCGACAGCAACGATCACGCCAGTGCGCGCTTCTGACAGCACAGTTAAGGCTGTTTGGTGCCTGGTAGCTCCCAAGGACATCGTTTGTCTCCGTAAAGCAGGATCCACACCCATCACTGCGGCCATGGTAAAACCAGCTACCAGAGGGAAGGAGATGATCGTCTGGGCAAGGACCATAGCGCTAGGAGTAAAGAGATTGGGGATGAAAGGGGTGTTGAGACTCCCGATCGGGCTGCTTCGAGAAAGCAAAATGTAGACAAACAAACCAATAACAACAGGGGGGAAACCCATACCGGTATAGAGAACCACAGCCGCTAACCGGCGACCTATAAAGCGGTTCAAGCCGATAATCACCCCCACCGGGACGCCAATCAAGGTGCTGAACAGCAAGGCCAGGCCGGATACCTGTAAAGACAACCCGACAATACCTAAGAAATTAGAACCCATTCTAAATATCTGCTTTCTATTTAACTTGTAAATACCGATAACTCGCGTATTTTAACACATTTAGCCCAGCCCGTCAGATTTCGGGATCTGCCTGACCAGGCAGCAGCCCCTGATCAGCTTTAATTTCTTGGTCTGGGGATCACTCAGCACTCTGTCAGCTGTAAAGTCGTTTGAAGGATGAGCCTTTGGGCCGGATAGGGTAAGATGATATAATTCTGAAACGTCAAAAACCCAGGAACCTGGTTTTTGCTCCATATTAATGGTATTTAATGGTGTCTCATGTCCAATGAACAGATTCTTGACAAATTTGATCGACCCTTTACCGATTTGAGAATCTCGGTCACAGATCGCTGCAATTTTCGCTGCCAATACTGTATGCCCAAAGAGATTTTTGGCAGTGATTATCCCTTTCTGCCCACAAAAGAACTGCTGACAATTGATGAAATCGCCCGATTTGTGAAAGCGGTCGCACCCTACGGCCTGCGAAAAGTCCGCCTAACCGGGGGCGAACCACTCGTCAGGGCTCATGTCGAGGACCTGGTTCAGATTCTCCGCGATAATCACCCTGATTTAGAACTGGCTATGACTACCAACGGCTCGCTTTTACCAAAGAAAGCTCCCCTCCTGAAAAAAGCAGGCCTGGATCGGGTCACAATCAGTCTGGATTCCCTGGAGGACGAGGTCTTCATGGCTATGAATGGGGTCAATTTCCCGGTCCAGAAAGTTCTGGATGGTATCAGCGCCGCGGAAGACCAGGAGCTGTTCCCGATCAAGATCAACATGGTCGTCAAACGTGGGGTCAATGACCAGAGTATTTTACCCATGGCTGAATATTTTCGGGAGCGAGGGCATACTCTACGCTTCATCGAGTACATGGACGTCGGATCCACAAACGGTTGGAAGATGGATGAGGTCGTCCCCGCCCGTCAAATATTGGAGCGCCTCCAGGCCGTCCACCCTCTTATTCCAGTCGAGCCGGACGTCCCCAGCGAGGTGGCAAAACGGTGGAAATATAAAGACAGCGAGGTCGAGATCGGCTTGATCGCCTCGGTGACCGATCCCTTCTGCGGAAACTGCACCAGGCTGCGAATGTCCTCTGCCGGCGAGCTATTCACCTGCCTGTTTGCCAACCAAGGACATGACTTGAAGTCCTTGCTGCGGGGTGATGCCAGTGACACGGAGCTGAAGAATTTCCTGGCTTCACTGTGGGGGAACCGGTCCGACAACTATTCCCAGACCCGCACTGCGGAAGGAAATTCGGATGAGGACAGAATAGAGATGTCTTATATCGGGGGTTAATTCAGATCATTGCCAGAGGCCTAACTGAACGATTATTCGCCGGGCTTAGGCTGGTAATTCCCTTCGATCCATTCCTCGCCGTTAGGTCCTACCTCTTTCTTCCAGATCGTGACAATCTGTTTTAAACGGTCGATCCCATAGCGGGCAGCTTCGAATACGCCTGTATCACGATGAGCCGCTGAGCAGGCGATCAGCACCGTTGGTGTCCCGGGATAGAGGGTACCTACCCGGTGAACGATGCTGATACCCAACACCGCCGGCCACTTTTCCCGAATCTCATCTGCGATCTGGTTCATCTTGGACAGAGCCATTTCCTCATAAGCTTCGTATTCTAAATAGTAGGTCTGCCGGTCACTGCGAGTGGTAATCTCCCTGACCGTGCCCGAAAAGATCACCACTGCACCGGTAGTTGGCAGAGTAATCTCCTCCACAACTTGATTGAAATCAATATCGTCTTCCGTTAAATGGATCGAAGTAGGCAGGTCAGTCATATCAACCTTCCTGCTGAGCTTGATAATCGCCTGATTTTCCACCTCTTTTCTCAATCAGGCGGATGTTGCCGATCTTGATATCCTTCTGAACCGCTTTGGCCATATCATAGACTGTCAAGGCAGCTACTGCAACAGCTGTGAGGGCTTCCATTTCAACTCCGGTCTTCCCACTTGAGCGGATCTCGGCCTCAATAATCAGGCCTGGAAGCTCAGGTTCCAGCTCTATATCGACCCGGATGGAATTCAGCTGAAGAGGATGACAGAGGGGAATCAGCTCAGAAGTCCTTTTCGCAGCGCTGATTCCAGCAATCTGAGCAACTGTCAGCACATCCCCTTTTTTGAGCGCGCCATCCTTGATCAGCTCATAAGTAGCTGGTGAAACTTCGACCTCGCCTCTGGCGACCGCAATCCTGTCAGTGATTTTTTTATCACCCACATCGACCATCTGCGCTTTTCCCGCGGGATCAAGGTGGGATAGTTGATTTTTTGTCATAGCTGTGATTATACTACGCTGCCAACCAGGTCCGTGGGAGATGGGGGTATGCTATTGATAATCGGATCCAGCTCGTTAAAACGGGATACAGACCCGGAAAACAACCTTGCTAAGGTGGAAGGAAATCACGAAATCATCACTTCCCAGGCCTCTTCCTAGGGTATGTAACAGCTGCTGCAGTAAATGATGATATAAAATAGATGGACAACACTCCTTGGAAGTTAGCCGTGAAAATCACAACTCAACCATCAACCGAGAACATTTCCACCTTACTTGATCTGCTGCGCGGTGCACCTGCCCGGTTGGATGCCCTGGCTTTCGGGCAGGGAGAATCCGCCCTGATCCAACCTCCCGGCGAAGGTCAGCGCTCTTTCCGGGAAATCCTGACCCATCTGCTAAACTCGGAAGCCCGTCTGACGGAAGCCGTCTATCAAATCCTGCTCCTGAAGGAACCCAATCTACCGCAAATCCACCCGGAGAGGGACTGGGGGAAGCTGATGTCCTATCAGAAACTGGGGCTTGCTGATCTGTTGGGGTATTTCAAACTCCGGCGCCTAATGCTGCTGAGCGTCCTGGAAAAACTATCAACTCAGGAATGGCTCCGAACCGGCCGGGAAGCAGGCAAAAAGCGTCAGGAATCGGTTTACTGGAAGACCCGAACCCTGGTCCTGCACGAGATCCAGCATCTCAGCGAGTTGGAGGAAAGGATCGGCGAATGCTAGCAGTTCAGATAGCATTATTGGCAGCGCCCATTCTTATAGTCCTTGTACTGGGCATTTCCCTGACCTGGACCATCCCCCACGGGGCACCCTGGGTCCCGACACCCAGGTCCACTGTGCAGGATATGCTTGATCTGGCAGAAATCAAGCCTGGCGAGCTGATCTACGATTTGGGCTGTGGGGATGGCCGGATCCTGATCACAGCCGCCAAAAAATACCAAGCCCGGGCAGTAGGCATCGAACTCGATCCCCTGCGCTGGCTGTGGTGCCAGATCCTGATCACATTGATGGGACTGCGTGACCAGGTGAAAGTCCATCAGGGAAACCTTTTTCAATACGATCTCAGCCGAGCTGATGTGGTGACCTGTTATTTACTGCCCGATACCAATAAAAAGCTCCAGGACAAGCTGCTCCAGGAGCTTAAACCAGATACCCGGGTAGTGTCGAATACGTTTCTATTTCCTGGGATGAAAGAGAAATCCCAAAAAGGGAAAGCACGTTTATATCTTTTTTCCCCCGAAAATACCACAACCGCTTATATCAAAAGACAACTCCTGGAATCCAATTGATCTACTCGTGGCAGGAACATCCTTCATAATAAGCTTGATTCCCATGAGCTTCTACATAAATTACCGTGCCATCCTTGATCTTCAAATCGCAATCCTGGAGAAATAAAGCTTCCTCTTCCCAGGCAGGAATCTGGATATCGCAGGTGACATAGACCACACCAGATAAGGAGTCATTGCAAAAGTCTTCGGTGATCACCTCATCAACGAGAACTTCCTGACGTCCAATATCGATCCTCTGCTCCTCAAGACTCGCGTCTGCTCTCTCGGTCGGATATGGCGCTGTCAAATAGCTAATTGTGTCCGACGGGCAGGTGGATGAAGTACAGGCTCCCAACAAAAGACAGAATGGCAGGATCCATTTCGCAGCTCGGCTTGTTCTCATCATCTTCTCCTCAATAACCTATCTTTCAAGATTTTAGAGGAGAAAACAGGAAAAGTCTTTGCGTTAAGCTAAATTACCTGACCTCAGATATTGTTGAATTCTAAACAAGCCTGATTTTTAACCTGACAGTGTTCTCGTTCCTCACTACATTCTGATATTGCCTCCCAATTAAACTGATCTTCAATTCTGGTTGAAGAATTCCTCTTTCGTGCTCCGCAGCAATGGGATCGAATCCGATAATCCAGAGCACAAATTCTCGGTGCGGGCGAAAATCATCCAAGCAAACAAGAGCCCGGGAGGAATCTCTCGGTTCCTGCATGATTTCAGCAGTGAAATTATTCAAATCCCCAGCTTAACCCATTGCCAATCAGCTTCCCTTGGAGTAGGATATTTTGCTGTGTACTCTCTTCTGAATCGGATGGGTCTTAGTGCCGCTGAGCCTCAGACGTGACGATGTACCTTCACCGCCAACGCCTGGATTCTCAGCAATCCGGCGTTGTTTTATTTCAAGGAGGGGTACAATGCAATTATCAGGCTATTAGCGATTGGAGAGCATCAACATGAGCCAGACTCAGAGCAAACTCCTGCCATCCCTCCATCTCCCCTTTCAAAAGCTCCGGGGCTACCTAACACGTTTGCAAGACAGCAACCGGCTGCCGGAATCTCTGGCCATCTTCCTGACCGCTTTGCTGGTCGGAGTGGGAGCCGGTTTGGGAGCCGTCTTCTTTCGTTGGCTGATTGCCTTCTTTCAGGACCTGTTCTTCACCAAGTTGGGTGGACTGCTCCAGGGTTTTCAGCCCTGGTACCTGCTGATCATCCCCGCCCTGGGTGGCCTGATCTATGGTCCGATGATCTATAAATTTGCCCGGGAAGCCAAAGGACACGGCGTACCTGAGGTCATGGAAGCGGTCGCTCTGAAAGGCGGCCGGATCCGCCCGGTGGTAGCAATCGTTAAATCCCTGGCCTCTGCTGTGTGCATTGCCAGTGGGGGTTCTGTTGGCCGGGAAGGACCCATCGCCCAGATCGGATCAGCGATCGGTTCCACCGTTGGCCAGTATTTCAATCTATCTGATGAACGGATCAAGAACCTGGTTGCCTGCGGAGCTGCCGGGGGCATGGCAGCCACCTTCAACGCCCCAATCGCAGGCGCTGTTTTTGCCCTGGAAATCATTCTCGGCCAGCTCCACG
>JARROG010000059.1:0-10557 GCA_037384185.1 Anaerolineales bacterium
CTTCTTCACCGGCCTCTCGGGCGCCGGCAAGTCCACCATCGCCAATGCCCTGAGGGTCAAGCTGCTGGAGGTGGGAGGGCAGGGGGTGCTGCCGTTCCACCAAGGTGGGTCCCACCGAGGCGCGGACCGCCTCGCCGTCCCTCCACACCCGCCCGATCAGCTTGTAGCGCATGCCGTCGGCGCGGGCGGCGGCGATGTGCTCCGGGGTGATGTTCGTGATGCCGGTGCAGGGGCTGTCCACGGGCTTCAGGTCGGCCCCCAGCACCATGTTCGCGAGAATGGTGACCTTGGCGAGAGCATCCCATCCATGCACGTCGGCGTCGGGCACCGCCTCTGCATAGCCCAGCTCCTGGGCCCTGGCGAGAGCTTCTGCGTAGTCCATGCCCCCCTCCATGGCGGTCAGGATGTAGTTGGTGGTGCCGTTGAGGATGCCCCGGATCTCGTGGATCTTCGAGCCGGCGAGACTCTCTCGCACCAGGTTCAGCAGCGGGGTGCCGGCCATGACGGTGCCCTCGAAGAGAAAGCGCTTCCCGTGGCCCGCGGCGAGCTCTACCAGCTCGCGCCCGGCCAGCGCGACGGGGCCCTTGTTGGTGGTGGCGACATCGAGACCCCGCGCGAGGGCGGCGCGGACGTGGTCGGTCGCGGGTCGGCCGGTGGTGATGTCGGTGTAGGTGACCTCCACCATGGCGTCCGCCTCGGCCCGCTGGATCATGGTGGGGGCGTCCCAGTCGCATCCCCCCGGCTCGAGTCGGGACAATGACCGGCCCTCGGCCGCAGAGGTCAGGGCCCGGGCGAGGTCCACGCCGGCCGGGTGGTAGACGCTGCCCTTCGCGGTGTCCGCGATGCCGGTGACCGTCCAGTGGAAGCCGTACTCCGAGGCCAGGCGATCGCTCTTGCCCAGCAGCAGCTCGATTCTCGTGATTGGTGTGGCTAATAGCTGTTCTAATGTGTGATGTTCATGTTCCCTTGCCAGGGTCAAAGCAACTGAGAAAGCAGGAAAACCAAGCACAATCGAAAGCAAGCCCGGCAGCAGATCCACCTGGGGTTTTAGGCTGGGGTTGTACCAGGCTCGGATGCGGAGGTCGATAGGTTGGAGAGATTCCAAGGGAATACCAGCCGCCTGCAGCTGGCTGGCAAGGATGTCATTCGCAAATGCCTCAGCCCTCCAGCCAATATGATCTACCGCGAAACCACCGGTTTCTGGTTCCGTCCCGTCGATGATCACCTGCAGATTGAATCCTTGAAGAGAAAGCAGGTCAGCGCTGAATTCAGGATCGATAATCACTGCAGCCTTGATCTTTCCTCTGGTCAGTAAATCCTCAACTTGATCCATAGAATTGACTGCAGCATAGAGGTCGAGGTCATCACCGGCAGTGATCTGCTGAACGAACTTTTTAGATAAAGCGCTTTGATCGTAATCCAGGAGCGCAATCGGCACATGGACGATATCAACAGCCAGGGCGTAGGTCATTAACAGCAGAACAAGGGTAGGGGTGATGAGCACAAGGATGAAGGTGCCCCTATCCCGGAAGATATGCTGGATTTCCTTACGAACGACTGCAAACAGATGGCGGGTAGACATGTCAGGATTCCTGGTCCATTTTTCTTATCAGCGAGATGAAGGCTTCTTCCATCCGAGGAGTGATCTCTCGCAACTCGAGGATATCAAGCTCTGCTTTGCTGAGTGTCTTCTTGATTCGCCGTGAAGCTTTCGCGGCTGAATCAACCAGGACATGGAGAGCTTCGCCATAACTCTGTACTTCCTGCACCCCTGGCAAAGGAAGGATGAGTTCTCTGGCAGTCTGCCAGTCGCTGGTGATGACTTTGATCACTTCTCCACCTAAGCGGCTGCGAATTCCTGTTGGTGAATCGCATTCCACGATCGAACCTTGATAGATCAATGCCACCCGGGAACAGCGGTCCGCTTCATCCATGTATGGCGTGCTGACGATAATGGTGGTGCCCTGGATATGAAGGTCATTGAGGATGGTCCAGAACTCACGGCGCGAGACCGGGTCTACACCCGTGGTGGGTTCGTCTAACAGCAGGATAGGGGGTTGGTGAAGCAGTGTGCAGGCAAGAGCCAGTTTTTTCTTCATTCCACCGGATAGATTAGCTGCCCGCCTATCCTTGAATTCTGTCAGCTGGGCAAAGGAAAGCAGACGGGGAATGCGCTCTTTCTGGTCTTGGGAAGTGACATCGTATAGATCCCCAAAGAAATGCAGATTCTCAAGTACGGATAGTTTTCCATACAGGCTGAATTCCTGAGCCATGTAGCCAATCTTTGGTTTGATTGATTCAGGGTTTTTATGCAGCTGGCAGCCAGCAGCAGTCACCTCACCTGCGGTGATCCCCAGCAGTCCGGCCAGGGTCCGGAGCAGCGTGGTCTTCCCCGCTCCATCAGGACCAACCAGACCAAACAGCTCTCCCTGCTGGATGCTGAGGTCAATGCTGTCCAGCGCGACCTGATCCTTGAAGGTCCGAGTCAATCCTGAAATCTGAATATATGCTTCGTCTTCCATATTGGTCAGCAGATGATGGCGAATATTATGTTAGCTGGGGACGGATGCTTAAGTTGCTGATAATTTGAGTATTGCATGATCGCTCATAGAATATCACTAGCAGATTGATGACACAGATCTTCTGGGCCTTCACCGCGCTGTTTTCGTCGATGATCGTGATTTGGCCGCGGGCCACCGTCGCCGAGGTCGTCGTGTTTGGAAATATGATGATGAAACTTCCCAGACTTGCAATAGAAAATAAAATTCTCTTGACACTGGACTTAGTGAACTGAGGGTTATCCCGGTAGAGGTTGGCAGCTTCCAGGAGAAGGCGGCCACTGATAAACATACCGATAGTAATAACGATCATTGCTGCCAGGTTAGGTGTGCCCAACAGCGTCACAGTCGTTCCCAGTTCGCTCAGCGCATGCTGCCAGAAATGGAATGCATCTGCGTAGAATACAGCCGCCAGAACATAAGTCAGGGTGATATCGATCACTATGTAGCGTAAGAGCTTGGTTAGTTTCTGGTGGGCTGAAATGATAACTTCACGAGGAGGCAGCATAGCAGTTCCTGGGCTGGTATTATTCCTTGGCTTTCCGAATGATCCAGAGCACAATCAAGGCAGATGCGGCGGGTTCGAGAGCTACTCCCAACCATTTCATTGTGGTGCTGAAACCCATGGCAGGGATCACGAACCAGTCCAGCAAACCAACTGCCACGGCAGTCAGGACGGCCGCCAGGTAGTCTCCATTGGTACCGATGGGGCGGTTGTCCTTCCAGATCAAACCTGCTAAAAATCCCATTAATAAACCAACCAGTATCATAGCAGCGATCAAGATGACGATTTGCATAATTATCTCCTTTGCGTGCATTTTGAATATCACGCACCTGCTGGTGTTTTAATAATCCTGTTTGTCAGGTTTCCTCTCATGATCAGGCGTTCTTGCTGTGAATTGGATTACCGGGATTTGTCTCCCAAATTCCCGGATGCCCTCGGTCGTTTGTTCAAATTCATATCCCAACAGCGAGCTTAAGGCTTTCAGGCTGGCGGGGTGCTCTTTTTCATATCTGACCATCAACTCACTTGCCTGCTGAGGTGGGAGCTGTTTGGCGGTGGCCTGATAACGATGTCTGCCGAGCTGGATGGTAACCTGGGGTTGTTGGAGGATATTCCTGTACCAGTTTGACCCGGTTCCAAAACCGGAGACCACATAATATACGTTCTCCTCTGGCGTGGAGGAGATGACTTCTAGCACGGCTCTCCGCAGTTTTCCTGTTTTTCGACCGGTATGTTCCAGCAGCAGAAAGCGTTTTCCTAATAACCAGCCAAGGCCAAGGCGGTATACTAATATGGGCAACTTCCAGGGCAGTGCTTTGATTCCTCGGGGCGGATTAGGGAATTTCATCATTGATCCTTGTGAGTTTTAAGACCGCAGTCCATTGAGAAGTAATTGGATGTTGCTTTTGATATGCTGGACGATGTCGATACTTTCCGGGTCATACATCCAGAGCATCACAGTTCCTTCAATGATGGATCCAATCGTGATGGCTGCATCCTGGGGGTTATTTGTCTTAAATTCACCGGAGTCAATTCCTTGTTGAATGAGGATCTCCAGCAAAGCAAGGTTCTTCTTATAGTAATGGGAGATATATTCTTTTATCTTCTTCTGCCGAAAGGCCAGCGCGAAGAAATCATAGATAAGCGGCATCCATCTCAGCATGTTGATGATATCCTGGCCGCCTCGTTCTGCGTATATCAATAATTTCTCTTCTGCTGAGCGGGGATCTTCCAAAAGCGCTTCCATCTCCTGGATCTCTGGTTCGAAGACCTTATCGAGCAGGGCGAGGATGATGGCATCTTTGCTGTCGAAATACCAGTAGAGCGAGCCTTTGCTGAGTCCCGAGGATTCCGCAATATCAGACATACGGGTTTTATGGATGCCCTGTTCGGAAAAAGCCTGCTTGGCTGCTTCCAGGATCTGACTTTTGCGCTCTTCTGATACGTCACTCTTTGGAGCCATACCGCCTCGCGGATTCTAAACTGACCAGTCAGTCAGTTATAGTATACAGAAGATGCTCTGGCCTGTCAAGCCGTTTGGGATGGTTATTAGAGATCAGTTGGTGGGGTAGGCAGTCTGGTTGCGACCGGCCTGCTTGGCCCGGTACATGTATTTGTCGGCAGCGCTTAAAAGGTCTGTGAGGGATTCGATTTCTGGACTGAGCTCGACAACGCCCAGGCTGATCGTGATAGTGACAGTCTGAGAATTGCTGTGAAATGTTTGTCCAGCAACTTTCTTTCGGAGGCGCTCAGCAACATGAAAAGCAATTGGCAGGGGAGTTTCAGGCAAGATGATGAAGAACTCTTCTCCGCCAACCCTGGCAAAGAGGTCGATCTTACGGATCACACTCTGGCAGCAGCTGACAACCTGCTCCAGGATATCATCTCCCGCTTCGTGGCCGTAGGTATCATTAATTTCTTTGAAGTGATCCAGATCGAAGAAGATCGCTGCCAAAGAACTGTTAAATCTTGACGCGCGGTCAATTTCGTACTGTCCCCAGCGTTCCAATCCCCGTCGATTGAGGATCTTGGTCAATGGGTCTGTAACTGCTAATTCCTGGATTTCCTTATGCAGCCGGGCATGCCGCAGGGCGATGGCTGCTTGATCCGCGAAGGCGGACAGGATCTCAACCTGTCCCTGGTCGTAAAAATCGCGGAGACGGCTGTTGAGGGACAGAAAACCGATTACCTGGCTTCCATCTAAAATGGGGGCTCCTGCCCAGGAGAGAACGTCTTTGGTGCTGGGGGTGATCAACCAGTTCGGATCCTGGCTGGTATCGGGGATGATGAGTGGTTTTTTTGTTTCGGTCATCATCTCAAGGGTTGCGAATTGAGAGATATCGATTTGCTGATCCCCTGTTTTAGTGTCCTCTCCAGCAGCCTCGCCTTTGAACCCGATCTGGCGGACTTCCTGAGCGGTTCCGTCTTCGATCAAGATGAGGTTGGCAGCATCAAAATTGATCACGGTTTCCATTTGAGCCAGAATCTGGTCAAGCACGACCTCCAGCTCCAGAGAGGATTGGATGTAATGTCCCGTCTGCTGCAAAGCCTGGGCGAGCTTGCGCTGTTTCCGTTCTGCCTCGAATGTCCTGGCATTATTGATGGCGATTGATGCCTGGCTGCTTAGCAGATCCAGGACCTGCAGCATTCCTTCATCAAGTTGACCGGGTTTTATAAAACTCACATTCATGATCCCGATCACCTGGTGATGAAAGATCAGCGGCAGGCTGACCAATGCACCGCTTTTCCAATGATCGGGCAGATTCTTTTCAGCCCGGATATCAGGGATCAGAATGCGTCTGGCCTCCCGGGCGGTCCGATAAAAAATGCTGTCCTGAGGGGGAGGGAAAACTGGATCAGGCTGGATTCCTTTGCTGTAGTTCACTGCTCCGAACTCCAGGGTCTCACCGTCGTAAAAGAATATCTGGGCGTCACGGGCTGAGACCAGATTCAGGACCTGGTCGAGGATACTTTCTAGTACATCTTTAAGCTCCAGATTATCAGAAAGTTGAAGATTGGCTTTCCTGAGGGAATCTGCCAGGATTCGCTGTTCTCTTTCTGCCTCGAGGAACTGCATGCTGACGATTGCTGTTGCAGCCTGATCTGCCAGGAGGCGTAAAATGGTTTTTTCCTCTTGGTTGAAATTGCGGTTATCTGGGTACCAGATATTCAAGACTCCGATTACTTCTGAGGCAGCTTTTAGGGAGAGGGAGATCAGAGCTTCCCGCTGGTCTATTGAAAATCCCTCAATATCCTTGAAAGCAGTCAGATTACTGATGAAATAATCTTGATTGGATTCGGCGACAAGCTGTGAAATTTTCTCTTCTCCTGGGTGAGTATGAGGTAAAGTTTGCTGATCGTTTTTTCCCAGAGAGAGGTAAAATTGCAGCTTTTCATTCTGGTACAAATAAATATTCGTGTCATACGCTGGTGTCAGCTCATAGATCTGTCCCAGAACGCTCTGCAGCCCTGATTCCAGGTGGTCGCTGGATGAAAGGTTGAGGCTAGTCTTCTGGAGGGAATCCAGTTCTTTTGCCCGCAGGTCCAGCTCTTGTTCCACGCGTTTGATGTAGATCAAAGCGCCCAGGGTATGGGCGATCGCCTGGAAGGTATTGAGCTCAGAGGAATCCCACTTCTGGCGTTCCTGATAGCTCTCAAACCCTACGAATCCCCACAAGATTTGGTCTGCAAAGACCGGAAAGGCCGCGTACAAGCCTATCTCATCCAGGTGGAAAAATTCCCTGATCTGATCATCCAGATCTTCCAGGCTGCCAGTGTGGGGTATATCTTCTCGAACAAAATCAATCCAACTGGTCAGCCGGGGAGGGAGTTGGGTGCTGCTTTCCCTGGGGTAGCTGGTTTGGATTTCCGACCAATAATGGTAGCTTGAGCCAGAGCAGTGGTTTTGACCTTCTCCAGTGAGCTGCAGCAGAAAGAGGTGCTCGATGTCCGCTCCACCGGCAATATTTCGGAGCAGGTCCGGAATTTTATCCATCCAATCCCGGGAGGTAGCAAGGTCTGTTGTTAAGCGGTTGGTTGATTCCAGAATTTTTGCGAGCCGGTTGAGCTTGCGGTTGTTCTCCTCCAGGGCGGCGAGTTCAGCTTGTGATTTGCGCTGCAGGTCCCGAAGGTGACCGGCGAACATGCCGGTAATAGCCAGCAGTGCAAATCCAATTAAATGCTGTAAAAGTTGAGCGCCGATATCTGTCAGCCCGTCTGCCGGCACGATGTGGCTTAGCAGATGAAAAATTGTCCCGATCAGAGCTGATAAGATTCCGGAGATCATACCCAGGGACCAGGCTGTGACCAGCACCGGGAGAGCTCCCAGAGCAAGAACAGCCCAATCATTGCCTTCGCTTGTGAAAAAGAACATAGCCCCCAGATAGATCATCCAGCTCAGGAAGATCATTACCCATTCAGCTGGATCTAGATCAAGGGAGAATTTTCGGTACCTTTCCATGGGTAGGGGAGCTCGAGGGGTGATCTCAGGGGTTGGGTTAAAAACGGATGAACAGCCAGATCAGAGATATCGAAACTGTGATGATGAGCGCCGGGACTCCTTTTTTCAAGAAATATTTATAGGTAATCTTGTAACCAGCTCGATCAGCGATACCGGCTGTGATCATATTAGCGGAAGCCCCGATCAGGGAGCCATTTCCACCCAGAGCGGCTCCAATAGAAAGACAGTAGTAAAGTACCTTCGAATCCGCGCCGGGGACTATGATGGTCAGGTAGCCGATCACCGGCAGCATAGCAGCTGTAAAGGGTATGTTTGCCACGATCATCGAAAGAAAAGCGCTGAACCAGGTGACCACAATCATCGCCAGTATTAGATTATCACCAATCAAACGGCCGATCAATGAGGCGATCATGCTGATCAGACCGACTTCTTGGATCGCACCCACTACGATGAAGAGCGACATAAAGAAGACCAGCGTTGTCCAATCCACAGCCCCGATCATTTCCTCAACATCGGGCCGGATCCAAAGCAGCAAGGCCGAGGCACCGATCAAGGCGGTCACGGCTGGAAGAAGATGGATCTTTTCTCCAAATATGAACATCAGCAGCATGCCGGCTCCGATCCAACCGGCTTTTCTCAAATTCACAGGATTGGTTATCTTTCCCCGTTCTTCCAACTTCTTAAGCAGGGTAGGGGAGCCGGTCTTTTCTCCTTCTAATTCTCCCCGGTATGTGAACCAGCTGTAGGCGATCAGAGCTAAAAAGGCTGCCAGGATCCCTGGTGTCAAATTGGTGAGGAAATCGTTAAAAGTGATATTCCCATAGGATCCGATCAAGATATTGGTTGGGGTGCCGATCAAGGTGCTAACTCCGATCACATTGGACGCGAACACTTCCGGGATCAGGAGAATAAGCGGGGAGATATTTAAGGTCAGTGCGATCTGGACTGTGATCGGTGTCATCAGCAGCATCGTGGTGACGTTGTCGAGGAATGCTGAAGAAACGCCGGTGATCAGCATTAAAACGGGCAGCAAGATCCACATCCTGCCCCCAGAGATCCGGTAGGCATGGTAGGAAAGCCAGTGGAAGATTCCAGTGTTCTCGACAACAGCGATCACCATCATCATACCCATGATCAGGAAGACCACGTTCCAATCGATGTAGGCAGTTGCCTGGGGAAAACTGAAAATGTGCAGATTGGGAGAGAATGGCGTTCCCAGATAACTGACCAGCAGGATGGCGCTGGCTCCGCTGAATGCAGCCAGTGTGTTGTGCAAAAATCCTGTCGCAATCAGGATCAGGACTGCGATGAACACAAAACCTGCAATCCAGAAGGCCGCAGTAATTTCCCGCTCGAGCAGGATCTTAGGCAGGGTGATCGAACTACCCGACTGCAGGCTCAACACAATCTCCGGGTTGATAGTCAGGACTTGATTGGTGAAATGGGGACGAGTAACATCGATCTTCAATTGTTTGGGAACAGAAGGGGGTAGAACTAATGCATACCGGCCGTCAGACAATGTCAGACTGCTGGACAGGATTTCTTGCGAGCTAGGATCCACCAGGGACACCTCGACGTCCCGAACCGGCTGAAACTGTCCATCTTCTACTTTGCCGTATAGATATACGTCGGACGAATTCTCCTGAGCCGCGGCTGGACCGTTCCCCGATAAGAGCAGGATGGAAGCAAATAGCGAGAGGAGAATAATCCAGATGGTTGGTCTCTTGAGCTTCACTGTCTCAGGTCCTTCAATCTAAACTGATTCGAATGGTGCGTAAAACATGATGGCTGGTTATTATTGAATTGTCCAATACGCTGGTGGATAACTAATCTTCTTCGGGGGATCCTTCCGGAGTAAACAGCACTTCTGCTGAACATACTTCCCGGATTCGGTCTGCAAAAGACTGCAGCCGCTCAAGTGTAAGCAGGTTATTTTCACGATCTTCTTGCGGCCGCCCCAGAATGACATAATCTGGCTGATTTTCCTCACAGAACGCAACAACCTCATCAACTACTTTGCCGTCACGAGTGATTCCTTCGGCTTGCACTCCTTCTTTTTGAGCTTGGTCCTGGGCACTCAGCAAAATGAATTCACCCATCTCTCCTATCTCTTTGGAGATATGTTCAGTTTTACTGCTGCTGGTATGAGCAAGGAAATCCAGGTTGACCACATACAGGAAATAGATGGTCTTATTCGTCTGCTGGGCAAGCTGGATCGATTTCAGTATTGTCGGTTGACTGGCGGGTCCACCGCGGATTGCACAAAGGATCCCCGACATCGCTATCTCCTTGGGAACGGATTGAATGAAAGTTATGCTGATTTACTCACATATTAATTTTACAGGATGAAGACTTCCTGTTGGAAGTACATTTGTCTTAATTTGGCGTAGGGGTTGGGGTGGTATCTGGTGGGGTTGGCTCGTAGGGCGTTGGTGTTACAGTGCCTCGCCCCGCTGGATTTAACATCCCGGTCAGCGTCAACTCCCAGGCCAGTTCCAGTTTGTCCGCTGCGATCTCCGGCCGATAGGGGAGGTCGGCGCTGGCGCCGTCGATCAAATTAAGCAGTTCGCTGGCTTGCTGATCGATTCCTGCAGGGCTGCTGCCAATTTTTAGCAAATATTCCTCAATAGTAGCCAGAGTGTCCTCGGCCAAACCAAAATTGTCATCCATCAGAAATTGTTTGGTTCGGTTTAATAGAACAAGCACTTTCAGCAGGTCGATTTCCTGGCTTTTTCTGGCATCTTCCATCTGCGCTGTCGCCAGGGCTGATAAATTGCGATCAAGCGCTTGCTGTCTCGCTGCAGCTGTGCTCAGCAGGGAAGGGTTCAGGGTAGCGCTGTAATAGGAGTTTTCATCAACCCTGGAGTCCAGTGCGTTCATGGCGTTCTCAAGATCGCTCAGATATGTTGTCAGCGCCTGCTGGGTAGGCTGCAGTTCCCCGCTGCGCACTGCGTCCAGCGCTGTGGACAATCCCGCAATGTGCGTTTCCAGACTTCCCTGGGTAGCCTGGAGCCTCCGGATTTCCTGCTGGTGGG
>JARROG010000060.1:0-9780 GCA_037384185.1 Anaerolineales bacterium
CCAACCTGGGTTCTAAAGTCACCATGAAATATCCTTCCTGTATGTTGATGGGCGAGGGTGCCCATGGAGAGGTACTTTCGATTGCCTTCTCTGGAAAAGGTCAGCATCATGACACGGGTGGGAAGGTGATTCACCTGGCCCCTGATACCACCAGCAAGATTATCTCGAAGTCAATTAGCAAAGATGGCGGCCGGGCTTCCTACCGCGGATTAATGCGAGTAAACAAAGGAAATACAAACGTAAAGTCTAATGTTGTCTGTGATGCCCTGCTGCTGGATGACCACTCCCGGACCGACACCTATCCCTACATCGAGATTGATGAGCAGGATGTGACCATCGGCCATGAAGCTTCGGTATCCAAGATTGAAGAGGAACAGCTATTTTACTTGATGAGCAGGGGGCTGAGTGAAGAGGAAGCGACCAGTATGGTTGTTTCTGGATTTATCGAGCCGCTGGTGAAAGAGCTGCCCATGGAATATGCAATAGAAATGAACCGATTGATCCAGCTCCAAATGGAAGGTTCGATCGGCTAACGAAGGATGGTTATGGCAAGAAAACAACCTATTAAGAAACTGCCTTTTACGCGCGAGATGATGCAGTCTGGAGAGGATCTTCCGGCTGTTCTCCGCGATTACCGATCAGCAGCCTGGGAATCGGTCCAGCGGTTTCCTCTCCCAACCACCAAAGATGAAGACTGGCGCAGAACACCGCTGGCCAGGTTTGATTTCAAATCCGTGGAGATTGCTAATGGCAAATACAGCAAAGGCATTTCTGAAGTTCCGGAAAAGGCGATCCTTTCTGGATCGGTGACCGGGGGCAAGCCGCTGGCTGTCCTCCAGGCATCAGGCATCAGGTTTGAGAATACATCCCATTTGGAAAAAGAGGGAGTGATCTTCAGCAGCTTAATAGATGCTGCCCGGGATCATCCCCAACTGGTGGAAAAAGTGCTGGGGAAGGTTATCTCCCCCCAGGATGGGATATTTGCTGCTGCTGCAGGTGCTTTCAGTCACCAGGGAATTTTCTTATACGTGCCCAAAGGAGTGATTGTTGAGGAACCGCTCTTTGGGCTGGTTGTTTCACCGGGAGGAAAAACAGCTCATTTCTTCCAGACAGCGATCTATCTTGAAGAAGGAGCTTCTGCCAATTACCTGCAGGAAACTCTTTCTTTGGAAGGAACGGAAGGCCCGTCTCTAGCAGGCGAAAATCTGGAAGTAGTTGTCGGACCTAATGCCAGGCTCCAGATCACTGAGCTTGAGAATTACGGACGCGATGTTTGGAGTTTTGGGCATAAGCGGGCATGGGAGATAGGCGCTCTCGGAGCTCACCTTACCAAACATTTTGTTTCCATTGACCTGGTCGGAACAGGTGCAGAAGGCCGGGTCTCCGGACTGATTTTCACCGATGGGGATCAGCATTTGACCTACAATACCAAACAGCGCCACCTTGCTCCTCGAACTACCAGCGATTTGCTTTTCAAAGGCGCCCTGAAAGGCAGCAGCCGGACAGTCTGGCGAGGAATGATCTATGTCGCTGAAGGCGCCCGATTCATTGATGGATATCAGGCAAACCGCAACTTACTGCTGGATCCAGATGCCAGGTCAGATTCCATTCCCGGATTGGAGATTCTCAATAACGATGTTCGCTGTACCCACGGTTCTACAGTCGGGAAAATTGACCAGGAACAGCTTTTTTATCTGCTGTCTCGAGGTATACCACGGGATCAAGCTGAACAGCTGATCATCCAGGGTTTCATCAATGATCTTATCAACCGGTTCTCACTGCCACAGGTTGGGGAATTGTTTTGGGATCTGGTTAAAAATCGGCTGCTCAGCTGATCGTGCTGATTGGTGGGCTTCCCTTTTTCGAGAAGCCAGATAGAATTACCTTCTTAAACTCTTGTATTTGGAGGCAATTTAGACAACAATTCCTTATTCCGAACAGAACGAAAATGATAAGGATTACGAAATCTGAGATCACGTTGAAGTAAGGACATAAAAAAGTAGCCGTTCAGTTCCATAAGAATGTCTACCTGACCGATGGTTGGATGGTTCCAGACCGGGTGTTGTGGTGTCCTGTCGGATCACATAATATCCGCAAACCAGTGAAAAGGCGCCGCGCGAAATCATAACTGGCAGAAAACCCAGTGTTGTTTACTGAGGAGCACAGTGCATGGCTTCAAATGGAGTATCAAGCTTTGAGAATGGTCTGATCCGGGATGATTTCCCGATCTTGAAGCGAGAAGTACACCCTGGTGTTCCCCTCATCTATCTTGATTCAGCAGCTACCAGCCAAAAACCGCTTCCGGTAATTGAGGCTATGAGCCAATATTACCGTGATTATAATGCCAATATCCATCGGGGCATTCACGCCCTGGCTGAAGAAGCTACAGCAGCCTACGAAAATGCCCGCCAGAGAATTGCTGAATTTGTCCACGCTCCCTCACCAGAAGAGCTGATCTTTACCCGCAATACCACCGAATCTATCAACTTGGTTGCCAATACCTGGGGGCGGAAAAACCTTCGGGAGAATGATGTGATTCTGCTAACCGAGATGGAGCATCATTCCAACCTGGTTCCCTGGCAGCTCCTGGCAGCTCAGCTTAATTTACGACTCGAGTTTATACCTGTAACTTCTCAGGGATTACTTGATCTGGATGAATATCAGCAGCTGCTTAAACTGAACCCCAAATTGATTTCAATTACCCATATGTCGAATGTGCTGGGTACGATCAATCCTTTGGAGGAGATCCTCCCTGCAGCCAAGGAAGCTGGCGCGATAACTTTAGTGGATGGAGCTCAATCAGTTCCTCATTTTTCGGTCGATCTTTCCCAGCTGCAGGCGGATTTTTATGCATTTTCCGCACATAAGATGCTGGGTCCTACCGGGATCGGTGCTCTTTACGGCAGGCGGGAGATGCTAGAGGATATGCCGCCCTTCTTGGGTGGAGGGGAAATGATCAAGCGGGTGGAACTTCGCAAATTCACCCCTAATGATCTGCCCCATAAATTTGAAGCCGGTACACCGGCAATTGCTGAAGCGATCGGTTTTGGGGCTGCGGTTGATTATCTGACCCGGATCGGGATGGACGAGATTGAAAAACAGGAAAAGAAGATCACCGGATACGCTCTTGAAAAACTTTCCCTGATTCAAGGCCTGGAAATCCTGGGACCTGGGATAGAAGATCGAGGAGGCGTGATTTCCTTTTTCATTCAGGACATTCATGCCCATGACGTCGCTCAGATCCTGGATAGTGTTGGGATCGCGGTCCGTGCAGGTCACCATTGCGCTCAGCCTCTGCACGATCACTACAACCTGCCGGCGACTACCCGGGCTAGTTTCTACCTTTATAATACAGAAGACGAAGTCGATCGTTTGGTCGAGGGAATCGCCAGGGTCAAATCAATATTCGCCTGAGGGATCCAGCGAGGTCAATATTATGGATGATTTCTACCGGGAATTAATCATTGAACGCTATAAATCTCCCCATTTCCAGGGTACGTTGGATCCTCATGATTTCAGCTATGAGGACGACAATCCAGCCTGTGGAGATCACATTCAGATTGATGTCCGTTTGAATGAGGAGGGTGAGGTTACTGAAGCCCTTTTCAGCGGGCAGGGCTGTGCTATTTCCCAGGCCTCAGCAGATTTGCTCCTGGAATCTATCATTGGGAAAAACATTGAGGAAATCAAGACCCTTGACAAGGATGATGTTCTTGAAAATTTAGGGATTGAACTTGGTCCGGTGCGTTTAAAATGCGCCTTGCTCCCTCTCAAGGTCCTGAAAGCGGGTGTCTATGGACTGGGCGATGGAAATCCATTGGAATAGCTGAAATTGAAAAATCAAATTGCAGGAACCTCATCCACCCGATGGGGTTCTTTTATTTTACGATCTATATCTTAACTAAACTGTAAAATTGAATCTTCTGCCCGTTTACGGCTTTGGTTTACAATCGGAGATGATGGCTGGCAAGGATGACAGGGATTTAATAGCCTGGTTTCAATAAGGTATAATCCAGAGAGGAATTAAGGAGAAGGGAAATGCCGTTTATCATCGGTGAGAATGTTGGACCCTACCGACTGGTTGAGAAGCTCGGGAAAGGGGGAATGGCAACGGTTTACAAAGCCTACCATCCCAGCCTGGACCGCTACGTAGCTATCAAAGCCCTTCACCCTGCATTCATGGAGCATCCCGGGTTCATTGATCGCTTCAACCGGGAAGCAAAAGTCGTTGCTAGGCTAGAACATCCGAATATTGTTCCCATTTACGACTATTCAGAGCATGAAGACAGGCCTTATCTGGTATTGAAATATGTTCGGGGTGAAACCTTAAAAGCCCGACTAGAAAAGTCTAAACTGACCTATAAGGAAAGCCGACAAATTTTCAGAGTGATTGCCTCGGCTTTGGCATATGCCCATCAACAGGGTGTCCTGCACCGGGATGTCAAACCTTCCAATGTCCTGCTTGATAAAGCTGGAGGTATCTATCTGGCAGACTTCGGACTTGCCAGGATCGCGGAAACCAGCCAGACAACTTTGTCCGGTCAAATGATGATGGGGACACCACATTATATTTCCCCGGAGCAGGCCAAGGGTTTAGGCAATCTTGATGCCCGGACGGATATCTATTCACTGGGTGTGATGATGTATGAGCTGCTGGTGGGGCAGGTCCCATTCCATGCCGATACACCGTTCTCCGTGATCCATGATCATATCTACAGCCCTCTTCCGCTGCCCAGGGACATGAACCCGGAATTGAACGACGAAATGCAGCGAGCGCTATTGAAAGCTCTTGCAAAGAAGCGGGAGGACCGCTTCAACGATGTTCCGGAAATGATGAGTGTATTCTTACAAGCTTTTGATGGACTGATCAAGGACCACCCGTCTGAAGGAGAGGCGCCGACTTTAGCATTAAACGCAGATGCCCAGCGTACGGCAGCCATCAAGCGCGCAAAAGCCAGCCAGGAAGCAGCCGAAGCTGCCCTTCCTGAACCCGACCAAGATTCCCAACCGAGGAAAAGAAGGATCCCTGGCTGGATTGCCTGGATGCTGATACCAGCCCTGACCATCTTTTGCCTGGCAGGTTTCATTCTCCGGGATGCTCGCAGTGTACCCGGTCCAAATTTAATCTCTCCTGGGACGCTGACCCAGGAAGCGAGTAACGATTCTGCCCAGGTGAACGGTGAAGTGCAGATGCTCATTGGCCAGATACGGGAAGACCCCGGGAATCCGTTCTTGCGTTATAAACTGGGAGTTGCATACCTGGATGCGGGTCGGCCTCAGCTGGCCAGGGATGCTTTCCAGAAAGCATATCAACTGGCGGAAGGCAATCCCCAAACTATCCTTGAATTGGGCGATCTTTTGACTGATATCAACATTTGGACCTATGCTGCATACAGCTATTTGAAGGTGGACCAACTGGGTTCGCCTATCCCCCCTGAAGAACTGAATGATAGGATCCGGGAAGCCATGTATCATGCAGCATATGAAGATCTTTCTCTCGAGATCCTGAGGAATGACCCGGAGATCAATCCGGACCCCGATCTGCTGCGGTTGATGGAATCTCGCAGAGCGCTCTTGACCGGCCGTGTGGCTCAAGCGGAAGAGCTCGTCAACCAGGTGATGGCTGACCGGCCGGACCTGCTGGAAGCCTATCTGCTCAAATCGGATATTCTCTTCGAGCAGGAAAATTATGATCAAGCCCGAGATGCCCTTCTCGAGCTAGAAGCCAAAGGCGATTTGCCAGCCTGGATCACTGAAGAACTCGGTTTGCAGCCCTAATTGTATTTGGAGGAAGAATGCGGAGAGCTTGTGTAGCAGGAAATTGGAAAATGCATAAAACCATCTCAGAGTCGGAAACTCTCATCAAGGAAATGCTTCCAGGGTTAAACGCGATTAAGGAAGTTGATAACCTGATATGTCCCCCCTTTACAGCCCTGGACAGGGCAGCGTCCTTGCTGCGGGATTCGAAAGTTAGCTTGGGTGCGCAGAATATGTTCTGGGAGGATCAAGGGGCGTTTACAGGTGAGATTTCACCTTTGATGCTTGCTGAGCTGGTGGAGTATGTGATCATCGGTCATTCAGAGCGCCGGGCATATTTCCAGGATACGGATCAGGCTGTAAACAAGAAAGTTAAAGCAGCCTTCAAGGCTGGTTTGAAACCAATCATTTGTGTCGGGGAAACCCTGGAGGAGAATGAAGCAGGAAAGACCGGAGAAGTAGTAGTGAGACAATTGCGGTCTGCCTTGATGGACGTCGCTGAGGAGGATTTCAGGTTGTCAATCATTGCCTACGAGCCAGTCTGGGCGATCGGTACCGGGAGGGCAGCTACTCCTGAGGGAGCCAATCAAGTTATCAAGGACTATATCCGGGACGTATTGGGTGAGATGTATTCGCCTCTAGCAGCCGAGGAAACCAGGATTCTCTACGGCGGCTCTGTCAAGCCGGCTAATGCCCGGGACTTCTTCCAGCAACCAGATATTGACGGCGCCCTGGTAGGCGGGGCCAGTTTGCGTGCGGATGATTTTATCAAAATCACAGAAGCGGCTGTTTGATTGAAATTAAAACCAAAGAATAAGGGAGGCTTCCTGGTTTGGAAGCCTCTTTTTATTTTGTTAGATGCTAGCCAGTGCCAAACTGTCGATCTCCAGCATCCCCCAGGCCGGGAACAATGTAGCCGTGATCATTAAGGCGTTTATCTATTACTGCCAGGTGCAGCGGGACATCTGGGTGAGCGGTTTGCATGGCCTCAACGCCCTCCGGTGCTGCCAGGATGCCTACAAATTTGATCTTACTCACACCCCATTCTTTGAGGATATCGACGGTAGCCACAGCTGATCCACCGGTAGCCAGCATGGGATCCAGCACCAGACAAACAGAGACGGTGGGCTCAACGGGAAGTTTATTGTAGTACTGGACAGGCTGCAGTGTGCGTTCGTCCCTGTAGAGACCAATATGCCAAACCTCAGCCGTGGGCATCAATCCCCAGATGCCTTCCACCATGCCCAGACCGGATCTCAAGATCGGGACCAACCCGATTGGTTGTTTAAGTTCAAATCCATCGGCTTCTGCCAGCGGGGTGAGCACTTTTAACGGGGAAGTCTCCAGGTCGGCTGTCGCTTCGTAGGCTAGCAGTGCTGAGACCTCCCGGATCAGCTCCCGGAATTTCTTTGGGTCCGTATTCTTGTCTCGCAAGCGAGTGAGTTTGTGGGCAACGAGTGGGTGTTTGGATTCGTACAGATTGCTCATGGAATTCTCCCTGCGTTCGTTTTGCTGACTGCTGGTGCTGATATTGGTTGTCTTCTAAACTGATTATATCCTGCTGGGGAGTTTGCCGAACACTTTCCTTCGCATTTAGGTTGTACTTCGGTATAATCTTAGGCATGACTGACCAAGAACCAGATCGCCTGGTGGAATCCAAATCCAAGCCCGGAGACAATCTCGACCATGCACTCCGTCCTCAATCGATTCAGAGCATGGTCGGCCAGGACTCTATCAGGGAAAATCTGCACATCCTGATCTCTGCAGCCCAGCATCGTGAGGAAGCGCTCGACCATGTCCTGTTTTACGGCCCTCCCGGCTTGGGTAAGACCACCCTGGCGCATATCCTGGCCAATGAAATGTCTGTGAATATCAAGATCACCTCTGGTCCCGCCGTTGAGCGGGCTGGAGATCTAGCGGCTATCCTGACCAATCTCAATCAGGGTGATATCTTGTTTATCGATGAGATCCACCGCCTTGGTAGAGCTGTGGAAGAGGTTCTCTATCCAGCGATGGAAGATTATTCTCTTGATATCGTGATTGGAAAGGGTCCTTCTGCTCGATCTGTGCGGTTGAAATTGCCCCGTTTTACGATTGTCGGCGCTACTACCCGCTTGGCTTTGGTCACTGCTCCATTACGTGCCCGATTTGGAGCAGTCTATAGATTGGATTACTATACACCGGAAGCCATTCAGGAGATCATTCAGCGGGCTGCCGAACAGCTTGAGGTTCCTTTTGATCCCCTGGGTATTTCTGAGATCGCTTTCCGATCCCGGGGTACGCCGCGAGTCGCTCTCAGACTGCTCCGCCGAGTTCGGGATTTTGCCCAGGTGCGCGGCCAGGGAAAGATCACAGAAGATATTTCTCGCCAGGCCCTTGAACTCTTGAAAATTGACTCTCGGGGTCTGGATACCATGGACCTTCGAGTGTTGCAGGCGATTGTCATCAAATATCATGGGGGTCCGGTAGGGCTGAAAACCATTGCGGCCTCGATTCGGGAAGATCCCGATACAATCATGGATGTCGTTGAGCCTTATCTGCTGCAGCTGGGTTTCCTTCAGCGCACATCCCAGGGAAGAGTAGCAACTGAGCAGGCTTATTTGCATTTGGGGCTGGAGCCTCCTACGGACGCGGCCCAACCCAGGTTGATCGATTAGCGGTGTGATGGATATGGTGAGCATAGCGCGTGTCCTGGCTGTTTTTGGGGTCCTATTACTGGTTACCGCCGGTATACTTTATTTATTGGACCGCCTGGGCATTCCTTTCGGCAATCTGCCTGGCGATCTGAAGTTCCAACGGGGGAATTTCACCTGTGCAGTCCCACTGGTTTCTGGATTGATTATTTCTATCGCTCTGACATTGATCCTCAATCTGATCCTATATTTCATAAAAAAATAGAATAAAGAAGTGCCTTTTGAAAACCTCAGATTTCTCCTATCATCTCCCCAAGGATTTAATAGCCCAGCATCCCGCATCCCCCAGGGATTCTTCCCGCCTGATGGTATATGATCGCTCCAGTGGGAAGCTGGAACATCGGGTATTCAATGAGCTGGTGGATCTCCTGGTACCGGAGGATTTACTGGTGATCAATCAGACCCGGGTAATCCGTGCCCGGTTGTTTGGAAAGAAAGTTCCCAGTGGAGGAAAAGCAGAAGTCTTGCTGCTCAGAGAAATTCGCAAGGGGCATTGGGAAGCCATGGTAGGTGGAAAAGGGATCAAGCCAGGGACGAAAATACAGATTGATGAAGGACCTCAGGCTTTGGTTGAAGAGGATCGGGGTAGATCTCTTCGGTTGCTGGCTTTCCAGGGTTCTATCGATGCGCTGATCGAAAAGGTTGGAAATGTTCCCTTACCACCTTATATTCACGAACCCCTGGAGAAACCTGAGCGCTACCAGACTATCTATGCCCGGGAGACTGGCTCTGCCGCCGCTCCCACTGCAGGCCTCCATTTTACATCAGACCTGATGGAGAGGATTCGGCAGAAGGGTGTCGGGATTGAAGAAGTCACCCTGCATATCGGCCTGGATACATTTGCCCCTGTTCATGAAACGGATCCCAGGGAACATCACATTCACACCGAATGGTGCCGATTATCCCAGCCAGCGGCAGATGCGATTAATTCAACCAAGGCCAACGGTGGCAGGGTGATCGCTGTGGGGACCACAACAGTGAGAACGTTGGAGACGGCTGCGCGAGCTGCTGGTTCTGGATCCAAACTAAAGCCATTCGAAGGCCAGACCGATCTTTTCATTCTGCCAGGTTTTGATTTCCAGGTGGTAGATTGCTTGCTGACCAATTTCCATCTTCCCGAATCAACCTTGTTAATGCTGGTCAGCGCTTTCGCGGGCAGG
The DNA here is from genome assembly GCA_037384185.1 of Anaerolineales bacterium. Classification (GTDB taxonomy): domain Bacteria; phylum Chloroflexota; class Anaerolineae; order Anaerolineales; family UBA11858; genus B10-G9. The sequence continues at coordinate 9,611 of JARROG010000060.1, forward strand.
GAAAAAGTGCTGTCTCTCTATGAAATTGCCAAGCAGGAACAATACCGTTTTTATTCATTCGGTGATGCCATGCTGATCATGTAGTCTAGTAAAGGACGTATTTGTGAACACTGAAAAGAACATAACCCCAGCAGGCATCGTTAATTTGCTCTCAGTATATTTGATCTGGG
>JARROG010000061.1:0-8471 GCA_037384185.1 Anaerolineales bacterium
CTGCCTCCTTTGAGATTGACAAAGTGCACCGCTCCTTGATAGCCGCTCCTGTGCAGGTTGTTCGCCAATCCATAACCAAGCTTGGTCGGATCCTGGGAAGCCCCGATCACAACCACGCCTTTTGGATTAAAAAAAGGGGTAAGGGAGTTAGGATCTTTCATAACCCTGATTGTAACCTATCAGTTTTTTGTATTCAGATAAGGGATTTATTCCGAGATGGTCTTGCAGAAGATATCAACGATTTCCGGGTCAAAATGGGACCCGGCGGACCTTCGCAACTCAGCGATCGCTTCTTCGTGGGTATGGCTTTCACTGTAGACCCGCTTGTCCCTGATAGCGATATATGCGTCCACGATAGCCAGGATGCGGGCGCCGAGAGGAATGTCCTCCCCGATCAATCCATGGGGATATCCAGTACCGTCAAATTTCTCGTGGTGACTCCGGATGATCGGAGATACCGGGGTGAGGTATTTGATGGGAGCGACGATCTGGGAGCCGATGACAGGGTGCTCTTTCATGATAACCCACTCTTCTTTGGACAGGGATCCTTTTTTATTGAGGATGCTGTCGGGCACACCAATTTTGCCGATGTCGTGCAGGATGGAAGCCCAGGGGAAGCCCAGTGGAGGGCGTCGATCTGTTGCTGCTGCAAGATCATGACCTCGCCGATTTTGGTAGAGAGGTCTGCCATGCGCTGACTGTGGTCTCCGGTATATGTATCCCGGGCATCCACGGCATTGGCCAGGGCTACGATGGTTTCCAGGAAGGTCTCTTCGAGCCGTTCATGCAGCAGGGCCCGCTGGATGGCGCTGGCGGCGTAATCAGAGATGACGTTGATCAAGCGGATCTTGGTGCTTGAGAAGGATTCCTGGCGGTTTTCTCCTTTATCACCCAGCACCAGCAGTCCGATATACTCCTCCACCCCCTTGAGGGGGGAAAAACAGATCGTTTCCGAATCTTCCATAAATAGGGCCGCAAGCTCTTCAGCGTGGAGATTGGGATCATCCCGCCTGATGACAACTGCTCTGTCCTCCTGGAGGATCCAGTTGTAGTAGTGCTCTGCTACCAGCGGTTCCTTTTTCCCGATCTGGAGGTTCTTGATTGGCAGTGTATGAGGGTAGATCGCCCGGCAGATATAGTCCCCATCCTGTTCCCGGGTCAGGATGCGGGCGTAATTAGCCTGCACGCTGTTGACCGCGTGTTCTGCGACCACGGAGACTACCTCCCCCAGATTGTCAGTGGTCACCAGCTGGCGGGCCATGGTATAGAGCGTGTCCATTTCCCGCAGCCTGGTCTGTTCAGAGGTGTAAAGGCGGGCGTTCTCAATGGCGACAGCGGTCTGGTTGGCTACTGTGGAAAGGGTGATGATGTCTTCCATGGTGTAAGCCTGTTCAGAGCGCTTGGAACCAACCAGGAAGATTCCCACCAGGATATCCTGCACCTTGATGGGGATGAACAGTTCGGCGTTGAGTGTGTCCAGGTCATCGCGCTCACTGCGCCATAATGATTGGAATTGAGGAAGGACCTCGATGTCGTGACGGATAAGAGGCTGGTCATGAGATGAGAGCCAGAGCACAACAGGGTGGCCCTGCCGGAATTCGATCTGCTGGATGGTGTCATGCCCGATCTGAGTTGTAAGCTGGAAGCGGCTGCTGGATTCCTCCCGAAGGAAGAAAGCTGCAGTGGGGACATGCAGGGTCGAGCAGACTTCCTCGAGAATCATACTGGTGATCTTGTAAAGGTCAAGCACGGAAGCGACACTGCTGGAGAGGTTCTGCAGCATGCGGGTGGCGTCGTATTTTTCCCGGAAGAACATCCTGTCAATGATGGACTGAGCCCAGAGTCGGATTGGCTCAGCAATCAAAGCGGTGATGATCGCCACCACAAGCGAGACCAGGAAAAGCTGTGCTCCAGAGTAAGTCTGGAAGATATTCAGAGACAGGGTGATGATCAGAAAATAAGTCGTGCCGATCAGGATGGTCGGGATAGAGTATAACAGACCCTGCCGGATGACGATCCGGATATCCAGCAATTGATAGCGCAGAATGGCATAGGTGATCAGCAGGGCCGAGATGCCGTTGACGGCGATGTCGACAGGATAGCGCCCCAGCGGAGTGAAATTGATCAAGGATATTGTCGGCACCAGGCTGATAGCGATGATCAGGTAAAGCAGCCTGTTGCGCTGGATAGCATCCAGTGTCTCCTGGCGGTTTTTAATCAACAGGTAGATGCTGTAGATCACCAGCAGATAGCTCGGCCCCGATATGAACAGAAAGCCATCACCGAATTCATAGTGAATTGCGCTTGCTTCAATATAAGCATCTGTGATGACCAGGTCAGTGGAGAGACAGAGCACGATCCCAACCAGGCCGTAGTAGATCACGTATCTGGCCCAGGAGGTTTTATTGTCGATGATGGTTTGGGTGAAATAGAACAGGCTGATCATCACTGTCATCGCGACAGCGGAGTAGATCCTCATCCAGGCTATGCTGTGGTTTTCGTCTACCAGCAGGAAAAAGGCGCTCAGCGACCAGATGGCCATGGAGAGCAGGTACCAGCGAAAACGACGCCGGGAATCTGACTGGGGCCGGGCGACCATGACCACCAACAGCAATCCGCCGTAGAGGAAGAAGGTAATAAAAGGAACGATCGTGTTCAGGTTCCAGATCATATCAGGACTTGAACTTTCTCTCCTTGATCAATACGCCCAATTGTTCTTTGGTGGGATTCATGTGGGGCGGTTTGGTGTGGGCCAGATCTGCTCCCTGGCTCTGCATATACTCCATGTAGGATTGAAATGCGCCCTGGTTGAGCAGATTGACCCGCACGGGATCATACCCCAGGATCTCTTTCATGTCTTTAATATCCTTGTTGATGACGGAAAGGCTCTCGGATACCAACTGGCGGAATGTCTCCTCATCGTGTTTGTTTTCAGAGTTGACCTCTACAAAGATGTGCAGGTAGGATCTGTTGTCATCCATCGTCTTGCGGGCGATCCATTCGTTGTAGTGGACATCCGCGTTCTCCAGTGAATGCCAGATGTCCTTTTCAGTCAGGAAGGCGAAATTAGCCAGGTTGATGACATCTGAACTGCGGGCATAATATCTGAACTGGGGGAGGTTGATCCCCAGCTCCTCGTCTTTCATGCTGACGACCTCGAAGAGGTCACCCGGCCGGTAGCGCGTGAAAATTCCGCCATGGAAATTGGTGATGATCAGCTCGTAAATCCCGGGCTCCAGTTCATCCATCAAAATCGTCTTGGGTACATAGTTGGGATCCTCGTCTTCTTTCTTGCGTTCGTCTTCAGTAATGAATTCAAGGAAGTCATTCTCGGGATAAAAAGTCATACCTTTCAAGTTCCAGGCTTGAACGGCCATCAGACCGCCTTCCGTGAGGGCATAGCCTTCCATGGGTTTTCTGCCCCAGTATTTTTCGATGATGTTTTTATAGACCGAGGTGTCCGCCCCTCCGGTCATAATCCCCTTGATATTCCAGATATCTTTGGGAAGCATATTTCTACCCTGAAGCTTGGCCTTGAGCATGCCTTTGCCCATGCGCCAGATGAAGCTGGGATTGATCATGTCCTTGGTTAGTTTTATGTTTCCTCCCCCACCTTCCTCGAACTGCTGACCGATCCTGACCAGCACACTGGATATCCCGTAGAAATAATCCAAACCTTTGATCATGGCTTCTTTAAAACCAGCCTGTACCCGCTCGCCATAGCTCATCTTTTCACCCTCATCCAGAGGAGGGAGGAAACGAATATTTGCGTGGTCCTCGGCTGCCCGGGTGATGATCGCCCCGTAATAAGGCGGCGGAGCGGTGGTTAGCAGTACTGTATCGTTGTTCTCCAGTAAGATATCCCCCTTGCGGTTGGCAGATGCGATGATCATGGCGCTGATCACAACCTCTCCCAGGCGCTCATACATCTTCTGAGTATAGGGCACCCATTTGAATTTGTACTCTCCGGTCTTACCGGAGGTGTGGCACCAGGCAATGGGTTTTCTGGGGAGGACATCCTCGCGCTGTTCGTCAAGGTATCCGACATAGTCCTGATAGGTTGTCAGCGGAACAACCTCGCGGAATTCATCGATGCTGCTGGGGATCACGTCGCCCATAATCATGCGTCCCATCATGCTTTTTCCCAGCAGGTCGATCTGTTCCAGCAGCAACCGTTCCTGGATCTCCATGAATTCCTTGACGCTTAAGTCGAAGAAACCGCAGTATTTGGTCCAGATTTCCTCTTTTCGGCCTTGTTTAATGAGGGTTGCCAGATCGGACATTGTTATTCCTCCCAGATAATTAATAAGACGATTGAATTGAAAGTGGTTCAGGAGCCCATTCGTATTTGGATTTCAACTTGATTATTCGTATATTATTAAACCCAGCTTGAGAAAGTTCGTTCTCCCAGCCTTCTGGTGTTCGCAAATTGCTGACCGCAGCAGCTTCTGCCCAGGCCCGGGTGGGACTGTCTTTGATAAGAAAGTAGATAAAAGCGATCCCCCGGGCCAGGGCCTGGAAGATCTTCGTGTTCCAGATCGGCGAGGTGCCGACGTCAATAATCGAAAGCGTTCCGCCAGGTTTGAGGACGCGTTTCATCTCCGCTAGCATGAGCGGGATGTCCATGTGGTGTGATGCCAGCCCGGAGACAACCAGATCGAAGCTCTCGGCGGCACAGGGGATGGCCATAGCGTCCCCGCAAACCAGCTGGACTGCGTGCTCTTTCCCCTCAGCCTGGAGTTTAGCACTGCCTTGCCGCAGCATGGATTCAGTAATATCCAGTCCGGTAATTTGGATCCCAGGAATATCCTGCTCTAACAGCTTACGGGGGATGACCGATGTGCCGGTTGCGATATCCAGGATCTTCTGATATGGATCGACCGTGGTATGCTTTACCAATTCCTGCAGGAAGCTCTGATAACTCCAGCCCCAGAAAAAGCTTAATTCACCGTCCACCACTTCCTCGTAGTGGGACGACATTTCAGTGAAGGCACCCTGGATCGCTTGTTTTTCTTTCATATTTCGGTTGTCCTGCCACCAAAACTGATTTGGCGGCAAGCCTATGAAAACTGATGAAGATTATACCCCGATATCAATTTCCTTTCCGAATGGTTGAGTCAGATATAGAATCTGTCTTTATCAACCTCCTCGCGCAGGATCCGCAATTCCTCTGGTGTTGGAGGAGGATTGCTGCTGATCTCGTCTGCCAGCAGGAGCTCAAAACCGGTGTTATCCAAAACCTCCTCAACTTCCGCGCCTGGCTGAAGGGCCAGCAATTTCATCCGTTTGCTGTCCTGATCATAGCCCAGGATGCCCAGGGTGGTAACCACCCGGTAAGGCCCTGTTCCGGGAGGCAGCCCGGCACGCTCCCTGGCGCCTGGGCCATCCAGATAGCCGGGCGTGGTAATGAAATCGACCTTGTCCACAAAACGCAGGCGGTCATGCTTCATGATCGCGATTGTCCGCCAGCAGTGGGAACCCACGTCATTCCCTCCCCCGCTTCCCGGAAGCCGGACTTTGGGGTGGTCATGATCGCCGATCACCGTCGAGTTCAGGTTGCCATACGGGTCGATCTGAGCGCCGCCCAAGAAGCCGTAATCGACGAATCCTCGCTGAGCGGTCTCCACGATGTCCAGAATGCCCGAGGCAGCCAGTGCTTTATGGAAAGATCGCCTTTCGCCGACTGCAAGCGGCAGTTCTTCCAGGATTGCGCCCGTGCCGCCGAACTCGAAGATGCTGATTAAATTAGGTGCGTGCATTTTTTGTGCCAAAGCACCGGCCAGCATGGGAATTCCGGTCCCGATGAAAACGGTCGAATTATCCTCCATCAGTCTGGAAGCGGAGCAGATCATCAGTTCATTGGGGTTGTAGTTTTCGGTATCCATCTCAAACCTCCGGGACCAGGTCTTTCAGCTGCTGGAGCCTTTCTTCTCCGATCAGGCTTAAATATTCCTGGTGATCCTTGAGATCGTAAATATATTTCTGTAGATACGCCTGGGTGGTATCTGGATCCCGCGAGGCTTCTACCCAGGCCTTGATCTGGGGTTCATCTCGCTCGTAGACATAACACATTTCACCCGGGTGGGATCCAAAGGGGGCTTCAATGACTGCATCCACCAGGTAGTAAGGGATCATGGTCCGGTCAGGATGTTTCCGGATCTCAGCAGTGGGGACGATCTCTTCCGCACTGATGAGCAGATTCTTCGATGCCCGCGCCATTTCAAATGCAAATCCGCTGATGCCGTCAATCTGGGCGTTGCCATATTGATCAGCCCGGTGGACGTGGATCAGTCCGGTATCCAGGATCAAGGCTGGTAGGAGGGCGATGGGGCCACTGCCGAAGGGGTCCTCGATTACTTTGGCGGCGCTGTACGCCAGGGTGTCAGTTCCCAGCATTGAGCGGGTTGGTAGAAATGGAACGCCCATGGCTGTCGCTTTGAACCGCCAGGCGATGGCTGCGTTGGACCATTCCACACAGTGCTCCACACGACCGCTTTCGACCTCTCGGCGCAGGCAGTTGGATATGCCGTAAACTTCCATGCCAATATAGGTGTGGTCCAGGGCTTTCACCAACCCTGCGCCCAGCAGCAGATCCAGCTCATAGACACCCTGGCCAGCCACGCGCAGATCCTTTTTCCCCTGGCGGATGATCTCATGCACCAGGGATTGAGGACAGCGCACCGTACCGTACAGCTCGGTGCCGATGTAATCTCCATCGTGGATGAACCGGCTGACCGCTTCCGCTTCGCTCATCCGTTTGTCGATCAGACCGCGAGGCTTATTCCTGTTGTGCTCCCTGAATTCATTCAGATCAGGGGGTTGGAGCATCAGCCCCTTACCGGATTGGATGATCGTCATGATTACCTCCCTCAACTTAAGGAGCCGGCCCCCGGTTTTTGGGTGGACCGGCCGGGCTTGTAAGGGAAGGGATTGCCTGGTGGGGCATTCCCTCAAGAGCTGCTGCGGCTCAGCTTCTCAGGCAGACTGAGTTTGCTCCGGCATTGCGGGTCGGGTGCTGTCGATTATTTATGAAGATTTGGCGCCGCCAGGAATGACAGTCCATTCTCAGTCAGGGCCCGGGCGGTTTCGTTCAGTGCCAGGAATTTATCCATGAAATTCAGGGCGAGGTGATCCCAGTCCCCAGTTGAGATGATTTCCTCTTTGTCGCGGAAATAATCCAAGATATCGGAGGGATGCTCGCGGGTTTGATCGATCTCTGGATCGCCTCCCTCGTGTTTGGCGGAGATATTGGCCACATGGTCGGCAATCTCCACCAGTTCATCCCGACGATTATAGGGCTGGATGACGATGCTCTTGTAAGTTTCGGTGATGTGGTGCTCAAAACGAATGATGTCCTCGAAGCCGAGTTCTTTCCGGAATTGAGCGGTCAGCTCCAGGGTCTGGTTATTCACTGAATTGCTCAAGTTGAATCCGATCAGTGGGGTAGTCCCGTCTTCCCGGGTGAAAAGTTTTGCACCCAGTAGCGTCCACAAGGCAGCATATGGGTTGTCGTTGCCCATAAAGACCGAAATTTTGAATTCGTTGTCCACACCCAGACGGTGAAGCATATATCCCAGCAGTACAGTGCCGGGATTGATATTCAGCACCTGGCGAACTCCATAGGTGGTGTAGTAGTAAAGGAATTCATCCAACCAATCCAGAGCGTGCCGGTTGGGCTGGCCTACGCCGCCGAAATAACCTGTGATGGTGTCTGGGCCTCCCAGGTGGATATTGGAGCCGTCAGTTCCTTTGGTGTCCAGGGTTTCCACATAGCTGGAGCCCATGATCTGCATCGCCGCGGCAAATGCGGGAAGGTCTCCATCCTGTTCCTGTTCTTTCATCTTCCGGACCCGGATAAAGCGGCCGGGCATGAGCAGTTGATCTTCAATGGCCCGTTCAGCGATCATCCGAACCCAGGGAAAATACTGGCAGGCGCTGATCTCCAGGGTGACTGCGAATTCATCGGCGAAGGAGGTTGTATCTGCTTGATAACCCAGGATCTTCTTGCGGTAATCAGCTACGCTGATAAATGCTCCCTCATCCCGTTTCGCTACCAGCCATTCCAGATCAGCCAGGTATTCTGGTTTGGTTTCCTCGACCTTCTTCAGCAGGCTCTCCATTTTCCTGGCCTGCCGGGCTTTAGCATTGATCTCCTCTGGTGTGCCGTACTTCTCCACCACCGCCAGGAAATCATTGATGATCTGCAGATCGGGATCGAGCAGTAGGGAGTTGATCTCATCGAGTCGTGAATTCTGGATCTTCAATCTTGAGCGCAAGTCGGACATTTTATTGTCTCCTGTGTTCTAATCTTTAGGCGGTGAGTTGTAAGCGGTAAGCCGTAAGCTGTAAACTGATACAGCGTCAGTACGAGGATGTTTTCTTCTGGAAAATTATGTTCGCTTGCAGAATAATTCTGCTTTTTTTATCATACCTCCGAGTAAATTCCTGATAGCTTGGCATTGCTGAAGCAG
>JARROG010000062.1:0-3709 GCA_037384185.1 Anaerolineales bacterium
CCGTTCGGGATCCATCCTGAACAGTATCGGCCGCAGCAATTGGTACATCAATATCCTCCGGGCACTTGTCTCTCAACCAACCTGCCGCGGCGTGCCAAGCACATCAAGCATTCTCCAGGTATTGTCTGACACTACCAGCCTGCTCTGCAGTGATCTTTCCAACTTCCTGATAGTATTCCAAGAGTTCTGAAAGAGTCAAATAGGCGTGCAGCTGATAGCCATGCTGCAGCAGAAAAGCATCAGCATCCTGACTGCGGTCGATCAGAACTATGATATCCCGCACCTGCAGACCATTATCCTGGAGCTTGGAAAAGCCCTCCAGCTTACTGCCGCCGGTCGTGATCAGATCATCGATCACCACAGCTTTCTCTCCAGGAGAGAACACACCTTCAACCAGAGCCCGGGTTCCATAATCTTTTTCTTCCTTGCGAGGATAGACCATTGACCAACCTCCGAGGGCACAGATCGCAGACGTGATCGGCAGAGCAGCATACGGCAGGGCTGCCAGGTGATCAAAATGGAGACCTTCCAACATGGCAGAGTAAGCCCGGGCTACCTGCTGTAAAAATTCCGGATATGCGATCAGCCTTCGCAGGTCAATATAGATCGGGCTGACTCCCCCAGATTTAAGGGTAAATTCCCCGAACTGGATCGATCCGATCTCGAGCAGTCCATCAGCGATTTCGCTCTGAACCCTGGATAACCCTCCAGGTATCTGTTTTGAGCGGCTCATCCTGGCCGCTTTAAAGGTGTTGATGGTATCTTTGAATTTCCTGGCGGCCTGGCCAGGATCGTCAGCTCTGGAACTGGCTCTGGAAATGGGTATCAACATTCCCAGGCCGTCCTCCCGCAACCCAGCTTTTAGGGCTGCTTCCAGGTTCCCACCCTGAGCGCCTACCCCGGGAGTCAGAAACCAGATTTGAGGATCTTGTTGGCGGACCAGCTCCAGACTCCTGATCTGGGTAGCCCCGATCACCAATCCCAGGTTTCCAGCGGTATTCCAGTCTTGGACCAGACGGGCGACCCGCTGATAAAGCGGCAGGGATCGTCCAGCGCCGCCCCCGGGAGGTTGATTGGCTGCCACCAGCAGGTCCTGAAGGTCAGACGCACCTGGATTCGAGGTCTTGCAGAGCACAAAGACACCCCGGGAGGGATCCTCGCTAAAGGGCTGGACAGCATCCCATCCTAGATAAGGGTTAATGGTCACGGCATCTGCCCCCAGAGTGTCAAAAGCTGCTTGAGCATAAGCCCTGGCGGTGGAAGAAATGTCTCCCCTTTTGACGTCTAAGATGACCGGGATACCGTCCGGAATATGGCGGATCACTTGCTGAAGAGCCCGCGATCCTTCCCAACCCAGAGCTTCAAAAAACCCCGCGTTGGGTTTATAGGCTGCCGCCGAATCAGCTGTTTCTTCTACCAGGCGAAGGCAGAAATCCCGGGCTGCCTGTCCGCTAAGTTCCCCGAGATCCTCAGGATGAGGATCAAGACCAACACACAGCAGGGAGTCCACCTTTTGGATACGTTTTTCAAGAGCGGTAAAAAAGGAATCCACCAGCAATCTCCTTGTCAATTATCAAGCTTTCCCCAGCACCATAGCCAGCAGTGCCATCCGGACATACATGCCGTACTCCATCTGGCGGAAGTAAGCTGCCCTTGGATCATCGTCAAGCTCCATACTGATCTCTCCAACCCGGGGAAGAGGATGCATTAAAACCAGATCGTTTTTTGCCGTGCTCAAGGTTTGAGGAGAGATAATGTAAGTTCCTTTGACTTTTTCGTATTCCTTGACATCTTCAAACCTTTCCTTCTGAACACGGGTCACATAAAGTACGTCCGTCTCGGGCAGGACCTCTTCCAGCTTCTGGAGTTCCAGGCAGGGAACCTCAGCTTCATCCAGCTCGGCGATGATCTCCCTGGGCATCGACAGAATCTCGGGAGCGATGAAGTTCAACCTGACATCATAGAGGGACAGCAGTCGGGAGAGGGAATGGACAGTCCTGCCGTATTTCAAATCACCCAGCAGGGTAACCGATAACCCGTCCACCTGTCCCTTTTCCTCGAGGATCGTGAAAAGATCCAGCAGCGCCTGGGTTGGGTGTTCACCAACCCCGTCGCCGGCATTGATGATGGGTTTACGGGCGTATTGGGCAGCAAGTGCTGAAGCACCGACTTCCGGATGGCGCAGCACGATGACGTCAGAATAACATTCCAGGGATCGGATCGTATCCGGAAGGGATTCACCTTTTGCAACCGAAGAATATTTGACTTCGTTGATGGGAATCACGCTGCCGCCAAGACGCTCCATCGCCGCTGTGAATGAAGACGCTGTCCGGGTGGACGGCTCATAGAATAAATTTGCCAGGATCTTGCCCTTCAGCAGGTCAAAGGTTCCCACCCTCTCTACCATTTCACGCATTTCATGGGCAACTTCGAAAATATACTGGAGATCCTTATCGCTGAACTGCTTGACAGATAAAATAGATTTCCCGTACCAGGGGGCTGTCCGCTGGTCTCCAAAAGGGAGGTGCGGGCTGGAATTGTGGTTCTTGTCCTGTAAAATCATAATTTCCTCCTGTGATTAGTGTTAACGACTGCCAGAAATCTTCTTTAGTTTTCCCTGATATTCTTCCCAAACCCGGGTTGAACGATAACCTTCCCATCCTGGAAGACAGTTTGTCCCCTGATAACCACCTGCCTGACCTGGCCCCGGACCCTTTTCCCTTCGAAGGGAGACCATTTCGCCCGGGTGAACTGATCTGCACCAGAGATCTCATAACTGTGAGTTTCATCCACCTCAACCCAGGTCTCCTTCTGCTCGGGAATCGAGAATATTTTACGGGGATTGAGGACCATCTTATCGACAATATCCTTGCGGGTGAGTCGACCTGCCTGAAGGGCGTCGAGCAGCAATGGGAGCGTGGTCTCCAGGCCGGGGAATCCGGGTGGTGATTGATCGCCATCCTTTTCCTGCAAAGTGTGGGGCGCATGGTCAGAAGCAATGCAATCAATGACATCCAGATTATCCCAAAGCGCTGTGACGTCCTCTTCTGTTCCCAGAGCAGGGCTGACCCGCCCTCTGCCTGGCGGAAGGCTTCTCCCATCCGCTTCGGTCAGGAAAAGATGATGGGGAGCTACTTCACAGGTAACCGGCAAACCTCTCCTTTTGGCCTCCTTGATCAGCAGGATCTCACTCTTGCGGGCTACATGGCAGACATGCACCGGTCTGCGGTAGAGGTAAGCGAGCATCAGATAGGCAGCCAGGGTTTTATCCTCTGCATGGGCGACGATCGGGCGGGCCGCCGGCCAATGCTCGAAGTGAGCCATCCAGGAAGAGATATCTTCCAGGAGCAGCGGCCCGTAAGTAGCATTCAGGTAGAGCTTCAAGCCTGCCGCTTTTCCAGCAATTCTAGCGGCATCGGCAGCATTCTGCTCTCCTCCACCCAGATAGATGGCGTAATCACAAAACGCTTTAGCGTTAGCGAGGTCTGCCGCGGTTTTCAGAGATGCTTCATTCAGGATGGGGGGATTGGTATTGGGCATTGCCAATACTGTGGTAATTCCACCGTGCAGAGCTGCGGCTGTACCGGTTGAAAAATCCTCTTTGTGCTCTTCACCCGGTTCTCGAAGATGGACATGGATATCGATCAAACCTGGCAACCTGATCATTCATCCTGCCTTTTTCAGCGAATGTGGACGATCCACTGGTTCA
>JARROG010000062.1:3746-14567 GCA_037384185.1 Anaerolineales bacterium
TGCCCTGGGGAGCGGCTTCGCTCCCGGGCATTTTGTGATAACGGATTTGTTCTTGTGTTTACACATACCGCTTTTTATTCTAAGTGATAACGGATTTTTGTCAATAACCTATTTTCCCGTTCTCCTTAATTCGCGTCCTGGATAAAACCCTCCTCAAAACAGGGCAATCACCAGGATCACAACGACGATGATCAGTCCCAAAGCACCCAAAACCCATTTCATCCAGGATGCTGCGAGCAGATCCCTTGCGACAGCTGCCGCATAATCCCCCTGAGAAGCGCTATCAATGGCGGCTTCCCTTCCCTCACCAGCGGCGACCATTCTTTCAGCCAGCAGTCGATCCAGAGTCTCGAAGGCCTGGCTGATGATACTTTTACTGACCGTGTCGATCAAACGCTGGCCGACAGCAGCCAGCCTGCCCCCTATCTGGACCTCTCCCGAATAACCCATCAGTGTCTGCCCCTCTGCTTGCTCGGTCAGGACAACATCTCCGACACCTTTGAGAAAACCCGGCTTTCCACGTCCCTCAACACTCATGGTATAGCTCCGGGGATAATCCTCGTCGGATAACAGCAGCTCACCGGAAAACTCCCCCGACACCGGACCTACCCTGACCTGCATCACAGCTTGATATTTCCGATCCTCTACCAGCTCCATTTTCTGGGTACCGGGTAAGGCAGCAGCCATTACATCCGTATCCCGGAACAATTCCCAGACCTGCTGGGGGGTCCCCTTGAATAAGTGCTCTCCCTCTACTTTCATTGGTTTTCCTCCTGCTTGTGAAGCAGTTCAAATAAGCGGTTGGGACTGAGCGGAGTCTCCAGGATCTCAAGCTCGTATTCGGGCAGGGCGTTTTCAAGAGCCTGGATGAATGCAGCTGGAACCGGGATCGCACCTGCTTCCCCAACACCTTTTGTCCCCAGGGCGTTGTTCGGTGCTGGAGTATTCAGATGGATCACTTCGATTGGGGGCATTTCTGCAGAGGTGGGCAAGAGATAGTCGGCCAGGCTGGCATTGAGCAGCTGCCCATTCTCGTCGAAGTGAAGTTTTTCATAGTAACTGTTGCCGATGCCCATCGATACTCCCCCGTGAATCTGGCCCTCCACGATCAGCGGGTTCAGCATCGTTCCGCAGTCCTCTACGGTTACATATTTAAGAAGCTTGATCATCATTGTTTCCGGATCGACTTCCAGGATCAAGGCGTGGACTCCGAAGGCGGTTGCGCCGTACGCTGGTCCAAAATATTTAGTCGATTCCAGGCCCGGCTCTGTACCTGGCTCCACTGCCCCCCGGAAGGGGTTGGCCAGTACCGCCAGCTCACCCAAGCTGATGGACTGCTCTGGGATATCGGCTACCCTGACCAGTCCCCCATCCAGCTCCAGTTCTTCTTCCGGGGTTTCCAGGATCTTGCTGGCCAGGGTAAGCGCTTTCTGGCGCACATCCTGGGCAGCAGCCAGTACCGCGTTGCCGGCCACCACTGCTCCGCGGCTGGCGAACGTGCCTGTTCCCCAATGGATTTCTGCTGTATCGCCGGTGACCATGCTGACATCTTCCACATCTACACTGAGAGCTTCAGCAACGATCTGAGCGAACGAGGTCATGTGACCCTGCCCCTGGGTGCCCACACCGGTGGCCGCACTCACCTTCCCGCTTGGTTCGATTGCCACCCGGGCTCCTTCATAGGGGCCAACCCCAGTGGTCTCGATAAAAGGCACCACACCAATGCCAACATGCTTTCCTTCCTGGCGCAGACGGGGCTGCTCCTCTTGGAGGAATCGGTCATATCCGATGGCTTCCAATGCTTTTTCGTAAACCGGGAGATAATTTCCAGAGTCAAATACCAGCTCAGTAAATGCTTGATCGATAATCTGATGATTATAAGGGAAATCATCCGGATCGATAAAGTTCAGGCGGCGGAGGTCACGGCTGTCGATTCCCAGCTCTCGGGATGCAATATCCAGCAAACGCTCAACTACAAAGATTCCCTGGGGACGGCCGGCACCTCTCACTGGCGTGACAATAGTCTTGTTCGTGAAGACCACAGTCAATTCACTCTCGTAATTCTCAACATCGTAACTGCCCATGGAGTGGGATTGGGTGTTGAGCGGTGTGGTCAGTCCATAGGGGTTATAAGCCCCAGTATCATGGATGATGCTCTGCTTGATTCCCAGAATGCGTCCTTCCTTACTGAGGGCCATCTCCACTTCCTGGATCTGCTCCCTCTCCTGGGTCGTGGCATAGAAATTCTCCCGCCGATCCTCGATCCACTTCACCGGGCGGTTCAATTTCATAGTCAGCCAGGGCAGGACCATCTCCTCCGCGTAGAACATCATGATCTTGGGACCGAATCCGCCGCCAACAAAAGGTGCCACAACACGGACCTGATGAGTTCTCAACCCCAGCCGGGCAGCCATGCCGTTCCGGATGGGAATGGGCGATTGGGTTGCATCCCAGACCATCAGGTGCTGGTCCTTCGCATTCCAGTCCACAACCAGGCCGCGGTTCTCCATGGCAGCAGCCGCGCCGCGGTCCAGGTGGAATCGCCGTTTGATTATCAGGTCAGCTTCTGCCCGAGCACTCTCATAATCGCCCTTCTTTTGGACCAGATGGGCGGCCAGGTTGGAATCCAGATCTTCGTGAACCAAGGGGCTGTCCGGGTGAAGGCATTTCTCAAGATTGACCACCGCCGGAAGGGGTTCATAATCAATCTGGATCTCTTCCACTGCGTCTTCAGCGATATAGCGGCTTTCGGCCACCACCACCGCGATGATCTCCCCGGCATGCCTGACTTTGTCCTTGACCAGCGGCACTTGGCGGCGAGAATGGAAGGTCACATTCTCCAAAGTAGGAGGAGGTGACACCAAGGGTGGACCGGGCTCCCAATCTTCCCCCATATCTTCAGCTGTGAATACACCTACCACTCCAGGCAGAGCTGCTGCCTGACTGGTATCGATACTTTTAATCCTGGCATGCGCATAATCGCTGCGCAAAAAGGCGGCATGCAGCATATCCGGCAGGTTGACATCATCAACAAATAAAGCGCCGCCGGTTAGCAGCCTGGGGTCCTCGACCCGTTTAACTCTTTTCCCGATGATTTTATAGTTCACTGCAGCACCTCGTTAATAACGATTTCCATCCCATCCACCTGGGGCGCGAACAGCAGGCAAGACCGCACCGCTTCCCCCTCCAGCAAAACCGTGCAGGCTCCACAGACTCCGTGCTCACAACCCACGTGAGTGCCTGTCAGACCTAAGTCATGGCGTAGGAAATCGCTCAGCAGGGTTCTGGGGTCAACTTCCCGCTGATATTCTTTTCCATTAACTGTCACTGTGAGATTATATGCAAGGGCCATAACGTTCTCCTACTTATCTTCTCGGGCTCGCTGGTATGCCTCCTCCAGCGCCCGGCGGGTAAGTACATTAGCAAGATGACGGCGGAATTCCGCGCTGGCGTGGATATCACTCCCGGGATCGATCTCCTCCCCGGATGCTTTTTCAGCAGCGGCAGTGATCAGCTCGGGGGTTAGTAGCTCCCCACGCAGCATTTCAGCTGCCTGAGGAGCGGAGACCGGACCATCCCCGGCGCTCAAATAGACCAGCCGGGCATTCTTGACCCGGTCCTTCCTGTCCAGTGTGAGCACCGCCGCAGCGCCAGACAGGGCAAAATCATGCGGTCTGCGGGAGACCTCTTTGAGCGACCACCCGGTTCGTTCTGGCAGGTAGGGAATCTCTATCTCCACCAGGAGTTCGGTAGGCTCCATGGCGGTCACCAACAGGCCCAGGAAGAACTCGCTGGCCGACAGAGTTCTCTCGCCCTCCTGGCTTAAGATCCTGAAATTGGCTTCCAGGGCGGTTGTGATCACGACCAGTTCCGCAGAGGGGTCAGCATGCGACAGGCTTCCGCCGAGCGTTCCCCGGTTGCGGACCTGGGAGGTAGCGATTAAGGGCATGGCGTCATAAACCAGGGGTGCCCTCTCCCTGACCATGGAAGATCTCTCTGCCTGGACATGGCGGACCATGGAACCCAGTCGGAGGCTTTTCTTATTCTCCTGAATGCCCTGGAGCTCTGGAATCCGATTGATATCCACCAGTACCGCAGGCTGGACGAGACGAAAATTCATCATCGGCACCAGGCTTTGTCCGCCCGCCAGTACTTTGGCATCATAGCCATATTCACCGAGCAGTTCCAAAGCTTCCGGGAGTGTGCTGGGAGCAAAATAATCAAATGGCGCAGGTTTCATGTTTACACCTCAAGTCTTGCTTACAGGAAGCTAACAAATAGTCCTTGGCGTGCCAGATTTCAAACAATCCCCCGGCGGGCAATCTCCCGGGAAAGGCAATCCTCCAACGAGGTTGGCTGGCGTCCCAGCAGCCAGCTCAGGATGCGTGGGTTGCCGATGAAATCATGATCCTGGTAATGGAGAAACATCTTCATCAGGGTAGAGATCTGGTATGACCCGAGTCCAGTCTTGGAGACTGCAGCCCGCCACTCCTCCAATGAGATCTGCTCTGCCAGAATATCCCTGTTCAACAATTTGCTGAGCAAGGCGGCCACATCGGTCTGGGAGATCAATCCAGTCCCGACCAGCTGATACACAGCACCATCGTGCAATTCCTCCATCAAGATCCGGGCAGCAGCCTGAGCGACATCCTCCAGGTCCACCAGGCAGAGCTTCGTGGAAATAGCATACGGCACCTGGTAGATCCCGCTCCGGTCGATCTGTTCCAGCTGATTAGTGATGTTCTGCATATACGCGGTAGGCTGCAGGATCGTAAACGGCAATCCGGAAGCGATTAGATATTCTTCCACCCTAAGTTTCAGCCAGTGATGGGGCATGGCTTCGATCTGGGGGTGAAGAACTGAATGGTAAACGAAATGCTTCACACTCGCCTTGTTGGCTTCCGAAATCACGAGTTCCCCGATCTCAACTTCCCGGGGATGTACGTTGGGTGGGATGTGATAGACAGCCCTAATCCCCTGCAGGGCCTGGGCAAGATCTGTCCTTTCCAGTAAGTCTCCCACCAGGATTTCTTCAGCGCCTGCAGCCTGGACAGCAAACCGGTAGTCCTCCTGATGAATCAGTGCCCTGACCGCGGCTCCCTCACCTGACAGCGCTCGAGTAATCGCCAGGCCAGTCTTACCTGCTGCTCCAGTCACCAGGATCACGTTTTTTTCTCCTAAGTCCCTTAATTCGATTC
This sequence comes from Anaerolineales bacterium, assembly GCA_037384185.1. Lineage (GTDB taxonomy): Bacteria > Chloroflexota > Anaerolineae > Anaerolineales > UBA11858 > B10-G9. Next base: position 8,945 of record JARROG010000062.1, read on the forward strand.
CTTGAACGCTACAAATCTCGCCCAACAGGAGGCGAGCTCCATGCCTTTCTGGATGAAACACCCGATGAAATAGCGGCCACTGTCCATATCCGCTAAATCTGTTCCCAGGTTTTCGGCATGGATAATCCCCTTGGGGAAAAGATTCAAATGCATATCCTGGTAATACTTATCCAACGGGTAGACCTCATCCCAATCCTTTCCGTACTGCTCGATTAACTTTTGATTAGCTTCTTCAAATGTCTTGGGATGCCAATCTCTCTGGATGGTGTTCATGGGATGCTCCATGGCCACACAATCCACCGCCAGCCATTTGATCTCCATATCCAAACACCAATCTGCAAAATCAGGGGAGGGTCCTGGATGGCGGATCATATAGCGGAATTCATCCGAGTCCAGGCTGTTCCAGCCATACTTGTAGTAGCCAGTTTTGATGACAAGGATATCCCCTTTCTTGACATTGACCACCTGCTGGATCATCTCTGGAGTATAGACACTTGTATCACTCACAAATTCCGAGATATCGGCTACCGCCCCGGCGCCAAACCAGTGTTCCAGGGGCTTTTCGCCAATTGTCGAACCCGTGATGTAAAAATGCTTTTCCCCATCCATATGTGTGCCCAGATGAAAGCTGGCCCGGCAATGGGCATTGTTGCGCCCTAAGCCAAAATACTGACCGCCCACCCGTTTGGTGTAAGTGACGGTCAGCGGAACATAGTTGGCCCATTGAGGTGTCTGGACGCTGAATGGTAAAGTCATATCTAGCAGCTCGATCTCACCCATCTGCTGAAAGAACTCCTGCTCGCTCATTCCCTCGGGAGGTAGAAAAGCGACTGCCCTGCTCCAGGAAGATTCCACTTCCATGAAGGGAATGGGATAAATCATCACCCAAGCCCGCTTGTTATTCAGCTGGTCGATCTGACCGCCCAAGGATTCTGCCAGCAGAGTACCGCTCTGGGGTATCGTGATATGGGAAAGTTTATGATACTCTTCAGGCGGGAAAAGTTCATCCCAGCTCTTTCCGTGGGTCTGTTTCAGCTTTGCTTCTGCTTTTTCAAACTCACGGGGATGCATGTAACGCAGGTTGGTGTTCATGGGATGTTCTGCGCAGCCGCAATCTACAGCAATCATTTTCAACTTCAGATCAAGAGCCCACTGGAAGAAGTCTGGTGAAGGTCCCGGGTGGCGCAGGTAGTAGCCAAATTCCTTGTTTTCGACCCCTCCCTGAGCGTTTGGATTCGGCGTATCAGGTTGATCCCAGCCATATTTGTGGTAGCCAGTGTTGATGACGAGAATATCACCCTGCTTGACATCCACTTTACTGGTGATCATTTCGGGAGTGTAGAGGCTGTAATCAGAGACATCGCTGGAGATATCCACTACCACACCCTCGCCGCTCAGATCGCTCAAAGGTATATCAGAGATCGCCCGAGATCCAGAATGGAATGCCCGAGGTCCAACCAGGTGAGTACCAGTGTTATTGCTCCATTCGATCAGTTGTCCGTTGGCACCTGCCCCTCCCTGGAATGATCCGGTCAGGCGCTTGAAAAAGTGAACCTGTAGGGGCATCTCTCCTGGGAATGGCGGAGTGAAGATGCTCAGCGCCTGGGTCAGGTCAACCATACGGGCTTCGTTCAGAAGGCTGATGACGTTCTCTCTATCCATGTCCATCCTCCCTAATATAGGAATTCATACCCGATCGTTCCAAACTGCGTTTACCCGATCTGGTAATGCTCTGCGTAAGCTACCAGCGCTTCCTGGAAAAGGTTGATCGGCGGCCTCACCAGCCCGGCTCCAATTTGTCCAATACCTGCCTCCTTATGGGCAATGCCGGTGTTGATCCTGGGGGTGATGTTCTTCTCGACGATCTTTCTTAGATCCATCCCCGTTGGAGTACCCCGGAAATCAAGGACCGGAATCGTGAAGTATTTATGCTCAGTATAGGTGATCTCGTACATCTCCAGGGTGGTATTGAGAGCATCTTTGGGTGTACCGCTGACAAAATTGACAATCGCAGGGGCGGCTGCCATCGCGAATCCCCCGATCCCGGCAGATTCCGTGATCGTGCTGTCGCCAATATCCCCGCTGGCATCCTCTTCGCTGAAACCCGGGAAGTACAGCCCCTTGGGTGTTGGAACCGGGGCTGTGAACCAGCGCTCTCCCAATCCGCTGATCCGGATGCCAAAATCCGTCCCGTTGCGAGCCATCACGCTGACGATGGTGCTGCCCTCGATCCCAAAGCCGGCATCAGACATGGCTTTGCAAGCTGCCATGACCGGATTGAGAACGGTCAGGGCATTGTTAGCCATAAAATCCAGCACTTCCGCTGCAGCTTGATTGTCCTTGGCAACCCGGGTGATCAGGGGGGCCAATTTCGCGGTGAACAGGATCGACCCAGCCTTATTGCGGTTATGTCCCTCATCGCCCATATGCAGGGATTCCGCCAGCAGGGCACGAATATCGATACCGTCGCTCGACTCCAGCGCAGCCTGCAGCAGCGGAGCCATGACTTCCTCCATCCAGCGCAGCTTGGTGAGCACCTCATCACTATAAGCACCGTAACGCAGCACTTTTCCGTAGCCTTCATTGAGGTTGGAGTAGCTGGTATTTCCGTGAGTGGTGTTTTTAAGGATATAGACCGACATGGAAGGACAGGTCACACCCGCCATCGGTCCTACTGCCTGGTGGTGATGGCAAGGTTCGAGCTTGATCTCACCCGATTCCACCAGCGCCCGGGCACTTTCCATATCCTTGGCTTTACCCTCGAAAATCAAAGCGCCGGTGATCGCACCTCTCATCGGGCCGGATGCCCGCTCCCAGGTGATAGGAGGACCAGCATGGAGCAGCAATTTCTCCTTCATTCCGGGTATGACATCCAGGGCTTTGCCGATTCCGACCAGCACCGGCCGGGCTTCCATCATCCTCTCCACAGTTTGTTGATTGGCTTTTTCAATATCCATTTCCAGCTCCTTATCGCTCTACTGATTACCGCCCACTGCTCAAGATTCATTTCGCGGGTAGCGCTTACCCGGCTCGAATTTTGAACGGGCCTCCTTCAATATCTCCTCGTAAAGGGCCAGATTGCGGTCCTCAAGGTGGTCGAACGGTTGAATGCTTTTACTTCCCCAGGTGATATAACGCAGCGGATCCGGATCCAGCCTGGCAGAGATGATCTCCTCGGTGCCCCGGGCTTGCGCCAGGCGCCAGGCAATTGGATTGACGATCATACTGTGCCCAAAGTAATAATTGCCAACCGCATCTGCTCCCAGAATATTCGTGCTCACCATATAGACATGATTGTCATAGGCCCGGGCACAGTTGGTGATGTACCAGATGTCATAGGACCGCAGCAGAGCGGAAGGGCGGACAATCACCTCAGCACCCTTGACCGCCAGCAGGCGCGAAAGCTCCGGGAAATCACCATCATAGCAGATGATCATCCCGATGTTGCCCAATTCGGTCTCATAGACCTCCGCGTGTGTTCCAACCTCCGCCCAGCCTCCAGAATCCCGGCGTTCACCCGGGAAAGGATGGGTCTTATCATAGACACCGATCACTTCGCCATCCGGTCCGATCAGCACAGAGCTGTTAAAGATCCTTCCCGGCTCATCCGCCCTGCGGTAGGTCGGCCAGACCACATGCACCCCCAGATCTGCGGCCTTCTTCTGGATAGCCTTTGTCAACCTCCCGGGAACCTCATCCACCAACTCCCAGAGTTCCTGGGGAGGTAGCCCGGTGGCAAATCCAGTGGTGACAGTTTCCGGGAAAACCACCAGCTCCGCCTGGTGCTCCCGAACAGCTCGTTCCAACCATTGCAGTGATTTTTCAATATTCGCTTGCGGATCATTGGGTGTGACAGCGATCTGCACACAAGCTGCGGTAAACTCTTTCATCGAAAGCTCCTTCCTAGCCTTTCATCTTTTCCAATAATGCCGCCAGATCGGCATTTCCACCGGCGCTGGGTTTCCAATCCACCTGAACTACCTCAGCCTCCTGGGTCTTCAGGCTTGCAGTAAAGGAATCCAGGCCCACATTGATCGCGGTAAATTCACTCGTCAGAGATTCGAGATCGACTGGTGAAAATTCGCTTTCCTTTCCTGCCTGGTCTCGATTCTGCAGAGCTTTTAGCAGCCTACCTGCATACCGTACAGCTGCCTCGCTGCTCAAGAAAATTCTCGCTCCAGCAGCTTCAAGCGCCGAGCCCTGGGCATCCCTATCCTGGGGATCCGCATCCGTACCGGTCAGGGTCACCACTACTTCCAGGTGCCGTCCCTTCTTTGCGGCGTTTTGGCGGGCAGCCTCGATAGCTGGCGCCAGCTCGCCAGCTGGATCAGGATGAGAGCCGTAGCCCAGCACAACATCCAGCAGGATAACTGCTGTCTCAGGATCTGCAGCCTCTGTTTCCAAACGCTGGATCCGCAATTCATTGTCCATCATGGGGTGCAGGCGTCCGACCGTGAACTCATCTTCACCCAGGTCAATGATCGTATGTTCCCTGCTGGTCAGAGAATTCTCCAGGCGGAAATTCTTGTCGATCGGCACATTGGAATACACTCCCGGCAGGAAGCTTTTCAATATCAGCAGGGCTTCGTAAGCCAGGGTGCCCCCGGAGTACAAACCCCGCAGATAACGCTGATCCGGGCTGAACTGTTCCAGTTTGAACTGATCCCCTTCCTCGGGAGCCTTGATCTCGTCCTCGAGAGCAACAGCAGCTGCGGCGGTATCATCAAACGTGCTTGTAAAGTAGAGATTTTCGATTTCCCGCTGATCGGTCTTATAGCCAATGAAGTTCACAACCACCGGTTTCGAAAGGTTCCTCGCATAATCCAGCGTGGACTCTGCAGTCTGTGCATCGGGCGGCTTGGAGATCAGGACGATCACCCGGGTATCCGGGTCACGGTCCAATAGATCCAGCGCCATCCGGGCTGTGATCCCTCCTACAGCAGAGGAAAGGTCCCGCCCGCCTGTTCCCAGGGCATGGGTCAGTCCTCCGCCGTATTCGTGAATGCGGACGGAAACCTGCTGCAGGCCGGTCCCGGAAGCGGCCACCAGGCCGATCGACCCCCGACGAACCCGGTTGGCGAAGCCCAGACCGATCCCGTTTATGATCGCTGTACCGCAGTCCGGCCCCATCACCAGCAGGCCTTTTTCAGCCCCTTTCTGCTTGAGATCCAGCTCATCTTCCAGGGAGACGTTATCGCTGTACAGGAAAACATGCTTACCAAGGCGGAGGGCTTCTCTGGACACACCAGCTGCATAGCGTCCAGGCACAGAGACCAGCACCCAATGAGAATCAGGCAGCATCTGATGGGCAGTTTCCAGGCTTTTCGGCAGGAAATCCTGCCCGGCTCCCTCCCGGCTTCTGCGGGCAGCTGCCAGCTCATCCACCCGGGCCAGGGCTTCTTCTGCAGCCGCCTTGTTTTTAGCTTTCACCACCAGAACCAGATCGTCTGCTTTGGCAGCGCGAACTTCATCCACGAGCAGGCCGGTCCCCTTCAGCAGTTCCAAATTGGCCAGTGTGCCCATGACCACGCCCGCGTCCTCCACATCAGGAAGCTCTGCCAGGGCTCGCTGCAACTGCATCAAGACCACAGAGTCGTAATATGCACCAGAGCGAATCTCAAAT
>JARROG010000063.1:0-7855 GCA_037384185.1 Anaerolineales bacterium
GATAGCTGTCGTGGAAGTACAGGAAGAACAGCCAGAACCCCACCGGGCGTTCCGGGCGATCCCGATAGGTGGACATCCGCTGCAGGGATTCCGGAGTCTCGTCATCCAGGGCTTTGACCAGCTGCTGCTGGGTGTTGTCGAGGTGGTTGATCAGTTCACTCAAGACCAGCACTCCTCCCTCCGGCCCCAGGATCGGATCGGATTCTCGCTCATAATGGTCCAGGTCAATGTTGGGCAGCGGATCCTCGACGCCCAGCAGCCTGAGGATATTGCAGCGGTTGGTGAGAATATGGCCCACCACCCAGTTCAGGCAGTTGGCCCGGAACGGCAGCTGCAGCAGGCTGTCCTGTTGAGTCAGCCCTTCGGTCTGCATTTTGACGATTTCCAGGTTGCGGGCAAATCCGTTCCCAAGGTCCTCTCGTGAGATCATCATCCCTCCGGTGGCAGCTTGTTAGCTTTTTCTAGCGGAAAGTCCTTTAGTGCGCTGGATGAAATCCTCCATTTCAAAGGCCTGGATACTTTCTCCAATCAGCTCCAGGGGCAGATCTTCCAGCTCCCGGAAACGCACACAGGATTTGCCCACATCGTAGCGTTTTCCGCTGGCGCGGTACTTCTCCTCAAAATCCTGTTGAAGCTCCCCGTCCAGATAGATCCCGGTCAGATAGACTGCCATGTGGTTCTTCTGGCTGGCCAGGGCGGCGTACATCAGCGGTTTTTTATTATAGGTATCGGGATAGACCTCCAGAGGGACCTGGTAGGTGATCATGCCCCAATTCATAACCTCTTCATAGCCATCGGGCAGGTGGTCGAGGATGGTTTGGCGGACTTTTTCAATGATCTGGCGGCGTTCTGGTGGTAATTCGGACAGATATTCCTGTACAGTGGCTGCCTCTGATCTCACAGTCCCTCCACTACGGATATAAATCAGGAGAACGATAGTTGATCGTTTCCCCTATTATACCTAGTTGAGGTCTGAAACCTCAGCCGTAGCGGTATTCCCGGAAATATCGCATGGTGAATGATGAAAAGGATGTCAGGGAGAGGAATAGCAGGAGGGGGAGCCAGAGTGCTTCCCAGGATTCCTTGGCCAGAGAGGAATGCTGAAATCCAAAGAACACGATCATCATCGGCAGAGTGATCACCAGGGTCCAGAGGCTGGCTGTCGAGAGGTCCTGGAGCTGTTTCTCATCCAGACTGGGTTTTACGCTGCTGATGATTCCCCGCAAGAGCCAGATCACCAATAAGACCAGGAAAGGGGAGAGGATAACCATCGACAGCACGGGTGCGATGCGTTCCATCATCCAGAGTGGGATATTGGCCGCCATGGCCCCAACCACACCGAGCAGACCCAGCCAGCCAGAGATAATTCCAGTCGAGATCAGGGACAGAAAGAGGACCTCATCTTTGAGGATCTGTTCTTCTGATCCGGGATCCTGGTTCAGATTGCGGATCAGGGCAATCAATCCCAGCACCAGGCTGACCAGGTGCAGGGCGTAGCTGGAGAACAGGATCCACCATTCCCCCCGGGTCTGCAAACCGGCCTCGTATTCATTGCCGATATCGGAAAGCAGACTGATGTCGCCCAGGACCATAAGCCCCGAGATGATTCCGATGGCGATGGCAGCGATGACCAGGGTGGAGGCCTTCTTGTGCCTGATCAGGTGGACTAAGAGGGCGATCTCAGAGAAAAGTTGGTAAAACGCAATGACGATGATGTTGATGGCTGCGACCACTCCGTATGTATCCCAAATGGGTTTTTCCGCCAGGAGCTGGGTAACCTGGGGATAAAGAATAGAAAAGATCACCAGGTTGAAAATAAGGGCGACTGCAGCAAGGAAACCAAAGCTGAGGGCGGTCAGGTGGAGGGATTTTAAGAATCGAGACATAGCACGCTCCTGAGAAGGATGGGTCAGTCATCAACGATGAAAAAGACCTCTTCTAGACTGAGGCCAAAAAAACGTGAGATCTTGAGAGCTAAAAGGGTGGAGGGGTTGAATTTCCCGTTCTCTATGGAATGGATTGTCAGGCGCGTGACGCCGACCGCATTAGCCAATGCCTGTTGAGAGATATTGTCGTGATCAAAGCGCAGTTTCTTGAGGTTGTTACCGAGTTCCACTAGCCCCTCCGGCAGGAAAAGTATAGTAAACTATGCATAATATATAGTAAACTATACATCCTGTCAAGAGGGTTTTTGAGGATTCTCAGCAGGTGATGTGGAACAGACCGATCAGTTTCCCCTGGCTGCGATTCCAGGTTTTGCGGGCTTTGGGGGTGGGCTGGATGGTCACCGGGCAGCCCTTTTCTTTAAAGAAGGCCTCTGCCTCTGGAGAGAGGCCAACCCGGCCGAATTGGCCGCTCCCGATCAGCAAGCCCTCGGCCCCATCCTCGTAGACATATTCTGCTTCCGCCAGGGAGATGGTATGAGAGGTCCCGTAAAGTTCCTTGGAAAGTTTCTTCTTTCGCTTGGTGACTTTGCCATCCAGGTGAATCAAGATGTCATGGGAGACGCGCTCTCCCTCGATTTCGATCCAGCCAAATGCAGTTGCGGTCAGTTCAGGTTGCATGGTTTCACTTTCCCTCCTCTCTGGCTGCTATCTGGGCCTAGCGGAAAGTATTGCTCAAGATGATTGTAATCTCCCTTTCACCTTGGGCATCCTCAATGTTTTCGATCAGATTGCCAGCTTAACTCCCATCAATTTCCGGGATTTCGCAAGCCTTCAGGGATCAGGCTCATTTCGATCTCCGTGACCACATCGGTCACAAATTCTGATCCTGGCTCTAATTCCGGATGGCTGACGGTCAATTCGAGCAGGTAGCTTTCACCCGAACCAGATAACAGGCGTATCAATTGTGCAGTGTGAGTACTGGGAAGGGGATTTCCTTCCCGAGCACCAAAAACGTACTTCTCTACATAATAAGTCCGTTCACTGCCGAAGGACTGGACGGCAACTGTGCAGTCATTGTCTTCCTGACAGTATTTTGGAAGGTCTACCAGCTGCTGGCTGAGATAACTGTATAATGCCTGAGCCTGGTCAGAGTCCCGGATAACGACGATCTCCAAAGCAGCACGGATGGTTCCAACTTTCTCTGCCGATTGGTATGGGTCTTCCCAGACGCAGGTCAGCCTCCCGGACGTGTTGATCACCTTCTCAACTTCACCCTCTTTTGAGAGTATGTTACGGGTATTTTCATAATCGGCCACTGAGGAGGCGTCTTTCTTAAAGGTGATTCCAGTCTTAATCTTCTGGCAATCTTCAGTTGAAGAGAAACCTGGATTGATTTGCTCAGAGATATTCCTTCCACAGGCCAGAGAAGCCAGAGTGAGCGCCAGGATTGCAAGGATGATTTGTTTGAAGGGCTTGTGAGGTGTCATGAATTTCTCCCGGTCAGGTTGGGTTAACGGTAGTCATCTCTCGCCGGCTGGAAGGCGTCCAGCAGCCGGCAGGCGGTCAGTGCCTGTCCGCTGTGGGGTACGTTCCCGGGGATATAGGCCGCCTGTCCAGGTAATAAAACCCGGGTGTCACCGTCAATGGTAAGCTCGAATTCGCCTTCCAGGACATTAGCGATCTGCTCCTGAGGGTGGCTGTGCTCCGGCAGCTCAGCGCCTGCTTCCACCTCCCAATAGGCCAGGGTCATGTTCTCGCCGTGCAGGAAGCGGGCTTGATATCCGGGCACGATCTCCTGGGCATCCATCTCTGCCAAGTTGATGAAGGTCATAATCCTCCTCGTCTGGGGTCTGTTTCTATTAAAATTGTACCAACGAACCGCTGTTGAGCAGACAGATCTGAATCTGCTATAATCCGGACAGGACCGCAGCTGTCATCAAGGAAATGGTGAAAAGGCATGAGCGGCAGGAAACGCTGGATTCCCAGGTTGGAAGGCATGCGCGGCTTCATTCTGCTGTGGGCTGGCCAGTTCGTTTCGATCTTTGCCACCCGCATGAGCCATTTCGCGATCACCCTCTGGGCCTGGGACCTGACCGGTACGGCAACCGGCCTGGTGCTGGTGGGCGTGCTTGGTTTCCTTCCCAGTGTGCTGCTCAGTCCCTTTGCCGGCGCCCTGGTAGACCGCCTGAACCGCAAACTGATGCTGGCTGTGTCGGATGCCGGCGCTGCCCTGGGGACAGCAATCCTGCTGGTGCTGTTCTATACCGGGAAAGCCCAGATCTGGCATCTGTATACTGTCGCAGCCCTGATGGGAATCTTTGAGACCTTTCAGTACCCGGCCTACTCGGCTGTGGTGACCACCATCGTACCCAAGGAGCAGTACGCCAGAGCCAATGGAATGAGATCCGTGGTCGGTTCTGCCTCCGGGATTGCCGCTCCGCTGCTGGCTGGCGCCCTGCTGCTGGTGATAGACATCCCCGCCTTTTTAGTGATCGATCTGGTGACCTTTGGCCTGGCGTTATTGACCCTGCTGATCGTGGTTATTCCCCAGCCGGAGCGCTCAGCGGGTCAGTCAGAGGAGCGGACTTCGATCTGGAAGGATACCGTGCAGGGCTTCCAGTACGTCTTCGCCCGGAAAAGTCTGACTTTGATCATTCTGCTGTTCACATTCTCCAATATCGCCGCCGCTTTCCTTTATCCGATGATGACTCCCATGATCCTGGCCAAGACCGGAGAGGACACGGTGATCCTGGGCACTGTCCAGTCCGCCTCCTCGATCGGCTTCCTGGCGGGCGGTCTGTTGATGAGCGCCTGGGGCGGTCCTAAGAAGCGAATGCACGCGGTTAACCTGAGCTTCATGATGGAGGGCCTGCTGGGAGCCCTGGTCTTCGGCCTGTCCGGGAGCCTGCCATTCTGGATTGTGGGTGGATTCTTCTCTTCAGTTGGCAACCCGATCATCAACAGCGCCTATATAGCAATCCTCCAGGCTAAAGTAGCACCGGATTACCAGGGCAGGGTATTTGGGATCGACCATACCCTGTCAACGGTCTCTTTTCCAATCGGACAGCTGATCGCCGGCCAGCTGGCGGACCGGGTGCTGGAGCCGGCTTTTCAGAGCGGCGGGATGGGTAGGTTGGGGGATCTGTTAGGAACGGTTCATGGGACGGGGATGGGGATGGTGATCGCTGTCGGGGGCATCATCTCGGTCCTGACCGGAGTGGCTGGCTATCTGATCAAACCCATCCGGGAGATCGAGGAGATCCTACCTGATTACGGGCAGGAGAATGGTGGGGATCTGCCGGCGGTGGCTCACTGACCTTCCTGGCGCTAATTTTCCCGCCGGCTGATATCATTCCCCGCTGAATTTCCGCGGAAAGATCCGCCCGGTATCTTCCATATAATCGGCGTATTCCTCCCCGAAGGAATCCAGCATCATTTCCTCTTCGGCCTCGACCCGCAGCAGATACTGGGGCAGGGCGACCACCAGAAAAGAAAAACCAGCGATCCAGTTGTGCAGCAGCATGGGCTGGGCGATTGCCCACAGCAAGTGGGCGGCATACATGGGATGGCGAATGTACTTGAAGACTCCACCGGTGACCAGCTGGTGGTCCTTACGCAGCCCGAGGGTGGGGGTCCAGCTGGGACCAAGGGCCCGGTGGGTGATCCCTAATAGCGCGATCGCTCCCGCAAAGAGGGCTGCACCCAGCCAGCCAACCCAGGCAGGCAGAGAGTAGTTCGCAAAGTCAAGCCAATCCGTGAAGATATAGAATAAGGGCAGGATCATGCCCACCCCGGAAAACACCAGCAGGGAGACGTCGAGGCGGGTGGTGCGGTCCTCCTCGGTCTTCAGCTGGCGGTATTTGGTTGTTGACAGGCTGCGGACGATGGTAATCGCCACCAGCTCGATCAAATAGATCAGTTTGAACAGGGACCAGTCCATTGCATCCTCCTTGGCTGACTTCCATAATTATTGATAATTGCTGGATCTACGACAGCAGTCCTCTGCCCGCCTGGACCAGGAAAAAAAGACCCAACCCAACCAGCAGCAGGGCGGAGATCAAACTGAGGGTTTTCCGCGCGGAGGGCCCTACCAGCACTGCCCGGCCCATCAGGTAGATGACCACCAGTGAGGTGCCGATCATCGTGACATAAAATGCCAGCAGCAGAGCAATCGCCAGCCCGGGTCCCTGCTCCCAGGCAGAGACCACCGCTGGACCCATCACCAGGCTCCAGCCCAGGTAGGGATTGGGATTGAAGAGATTGATCAGGGCTGCCTGGCCGAGGGTCTTGGGTGTGGAACCGGGATCGCTGGCAGCGGGAGGCAGATCTCGGCGCCAGTTCTTAAATGCCGACCAGGCAAAATAGAGCAGCAAGACCGCCCCGGCCAGCTGGAGCCAGTTCCGGAAATTGTCAGGGAGTGCCTGGAGCAGAGTGATGGCTACCAGCGCGATCGGACCATCGCTGACCAGGGGAGCAAATGCCGCCGGCAGCGTCCTGCGCCAGCCCTGCTCGGAGACCTTAGCCAGAAAGAATGCCTGCAGCGGGCCGGGCTGCAAGCCGGCGCTGAGGGCATAGCTCATGCCGATCAGCAGGTATTGAATAAGGGAAGTTCCCCCAGACTGAAATGTGTTGATTGCCGCGTCCATGTCAACCTGCCAGAGTTTCCCTTATTGTAGCTGGTTTTTGGGGAATCACGGCAAGGTTTTGGCTTTGGGCCTTGGGGTGCAGCGGGGCTGGATCTTGATCAGTCCGGGCGAATGAGCTCAGTGACGTTCGGGGGTTTGAGCAGCAGGCGGGCGCTTAAGAAGAGAGCCAGCAGGATCAGGATCCCGCCGATGATCCCTACCCCGAGCGGTCCGAGGATCCCGAGCAGGTTGATGATCAAGCGGGTGCGGCTGCTGCCGGTAGCGGCAGCCTGTCCGGTCTGGACCTCAATCGCTCCCCACAGGAAAAATATCGTGAGTCCGATCGAAACCAGCAGCATCAGGAGGGACAGGAGCAGTGCATATCCCTGTTTCATGGGCTCTGAGCGCATGATGAATTCCGAGCCCAGCTTCTGCCTGAGGGCGGCCAGCACCTGGTCCGCGGATTGGGTGTCTGGAAGCTCGAGCCGGATGGATTCTTCGTTTGGAACCGATTTGAAGTACACCCGCAGTGAGCTCATGATCTGGCGGACACGGGTGATCTTCTGGTAGGGGAGCGCCTTCTTGTTTTTCACCAGAGGACCGGGCAGCTTGCCCCGGCTGACAGCTGACTGGACCTGGGAGACCATTCCCGGATCGGTGACGGCGTAAATGATGCCCTTGTTGGCCAGAATGGTGAAATAAGCTGCATTGCGCTGGAGATATTCCCAGACCTGGTAGCTATCCTCCCGAGGTTCGCTGGCTGGAGAGGGAACTTCCTCGGCTGGCAAAGGGGCGGATTCTTGGGGAGTTTGAGCGGCTTGCTCTTTGGCCTGGAGATTTTGGAGTGCTTCCTGGGCAAACTGGTTGGCAGGGTTGACCCGCAGCACCTGCTCCAGACAGTGAGCCCGTTGATCGCTGGGTACCAGCCCGGACATCACCCACCAGGCCCGTTCGCTGTCGGGGTTGTCTGCTAGAAATTCTCGCAAGATCTCGAAACCAGACCTGGTATCGCCGGCTTTGATGGCTTCTTCCGCTCGAAGTATCTCCTCGGTCATGATCTCCCTCCCCGGATGCCGTTCTGGACTTTCTTTCATTGTAAGTAATCTGGACGGCGCTGTCAATTAGCGCCGTAAGGAAAGAAGGCAGCGCGGGAGGTTCGGAAGAGAAAAACCCCTCCCGGGATCCAGGAGGGGTTTTCATGAAGGAGCAGCCTTGAACAATGAAGTGTTGTGATCTCCCTGCAGTGTTTGCGGCGATGCTGCTGTGATTATATACCCCCAGTTATGGGGGGGCAGGGTCAATTGATACCTGTTTGTGGTGATATTTGTACTAAGAGACGAAATC
>JARROG010000064.1:0-12569 GCA_037384185.1 Anaerolineales bacterium
CGACCTGGCCGAGCGCGCCATCAACTGGCTGCACAACCAGCAGGCGGCGGTTCTTATAATGCGGGTGACTGATTGTGGTCACCACAGTTCCGGTCACTTTTCCAACGATCATTTTAAGTGTATTTCACAGTCCCTTTTTTCAAAGTGAGGTCAAATTGGTCATCAGGATGGACAACCAGTTCATCTACGATACCTATCAGCGCCAGGTCCACAGGTACAAAAGTGTGCAGGTCCATCGCCAGAGCTGCTTCTCGGGACCGCACCATCACGCATAGATCTCCTGCACCAGCCTGGACAACATCCACTGCGACCTGCAGCGGCCCGGTGGGTTCCAGATGCTTGTTGAGTGGTTCGACCACCAGCAGCTTCATGCCGGTCAGGTCTTCATATTTGACGGATGCTACCGCGGTGCCCCGCACACGTCCGAAAAGCATTTCAGCTCCTTCCCACACTTTTTAGCACACGGTTGATGATAGTTTTCAACAAGCTGGGGTCGACCTGATTTCCCACTTTGGAAATCACTGCCTGGTATACCTGCTCCTCCAGATTTGCCCTGCTCGGCACAACTGCCGGAGCTTGCGGTAAGGATGGCGCGGCGCTGGGTGATACCTGCTTGGTGATATAAGGCCGGATCGGCGCGCTGGATGGTTGGTCGTTTTCTCTCAAAAGTTCCACACCCAGTTTACGCGCTTTTTCTCGCCCCAGATCCGTGACAACCACGTCATCGTTCACTACCAGCGTGGTCACCCCACCGTGATAGAGATCCTCAATGTCCCGTTCTGTATAAAAGATTTTGGGCATAGGATGACTCCTCGTTCTCGATTATTTACCAGCAATACCTTCCACATCGTCCATGGCTTTGATGGCTGCATCGCGGGCGGTGACCATTTCAGCCTCCGTCCCGGACATCCACATCCGCCCAAAACGACCCACGGAGGCGATGTGGATGATCTTGACATTGGCTTGTTTCTCGGCTTCATTGGCTGCCAGCATAATATAGGCAGCTGGAGCCACCTCCAGCACAAAGAGAGTCTCACCGGCAACCAGCATCGACCCCCGCCTCCAGCGGTTCAGCAGCTGGGCCTGGTAGGGATCCACCCGGGTGATCAGATTGGAGGAGTAAACCGTAGGTTTAATGCGGTCCTCCTTCACCAACCCAAGCCGGTCCAGTACAATTTGTCCGGATTCCAGCACAGCTGCCTGGTTGAGGGAGTGCACTTCGAACATCCCAAATTCCCTTTCCACCACCTGGGCTCCAGGTTTGGCTTCTGTGGCTTTGACAGCTATATCTACCGTGCGGAAGACCTCATTGCCTGGTGACATTTCCACATAAAGGGAAGCCATACCTTCCACCGGCAGGTCTCCCTGGGTGATGGTGCCAACAAAGGCGGCCACTTCGGACTGCATGCGGTCCAGATAACAATATACGCGTAACTGAAATTCTGTGTTTGCCATACTTTCTCCTTCTCAAGGGATCACCTTTTATCTCCGCTGAGGGTCAATAAGGTTTATCCCCGGAATTGTCCTGCATTGCCATGCCAATCGGGGTCACCAGGGCAGGATGCTCTGAAACCCAGGTGCGGATCCCGGTATACTCTTCGATGACTTCTGCTGCCCGGTAGAAGGCACTGGTGCCTCCAACCAGGGCAATTTCCGGAACCTGGTAGCCCTGCACATGCCTGGCTACAATACTGGCCACTTTCTCGAGCACAGGTTTAACTACCGGATAAAGGACAGGCTGCTGGGCAGGATCGACTTTCAACCGTTCTGCATCCTCAAAAGGAATATCCCGGGCTCCAGCGATCACCAGCGAAAAATGAGTCCCACCGGTTGCTTCATCCGCAGTGTAAACCACCTGGCCGTTTTCAACGACCGCGATGCCCGTCGTTCCCCCACCCACATCGACGATTGCGCCGTCTTGAAGTTGGACCAGGGCATTGGCTGCACTGGGTTCATCGATCAGGCCGCTGCAGGCCATTCCAGCGGCTTCCACCACGTAGGCTGTCGATTGGACTTCCGCCCGGGGAACCCCCGGGGGATATCCGCTGGCAGCATGGGTCAGCTCTCTGCCAATGCGTCTTTCAATTCGGTCTTTCATTTTTTTGACCAAATCGACGGCGCCGACAAAGTCGACCACCAACCCATCCCGAGCCACCTGTGCGAACTGATACTCACCTGCCAGCGGCCGGTCATTTTCATCCAGCACAGCCACTGTCAAATAGGCAGTACCCAGATCGACTCCCACCTTGATCTTCCCCAGCGGGGACGAATTCAGGGGAGCAGGCTCAGGGTCCTCCGCCCAATGAAACAGTTCTGCAGCGCGGCTTATGGTTTCATGCAGATCCAGTGAACCCAAGGCGACTCCGTCTATTTAGACTCTGAGCGGCCGCCGAAGCTGCCCTTGCTGCTATTTGGCAGGACCATTTCCACGCTCTCATGCGGGCGCGGGATTACGTGGATGGAAACCAGTTCACCCACTCGTTTGGCGGCTGCGCCGCCAGCATCTGTGGCCGCTTTCACAGCGCCCACGTCGCCCCGGACCATCACGGTCACAAATCCACCGCCAACATACTCGGATCCAATCAGGACCACGTTAGCAGCTTTGACCATGGCATCAGCGGCTTCAACAGCGCCGACCAGGCCGCGGGTCTCCACCATACCAAGGGCGATGAAGGAAGGATCTTGTTGTGCCATTTTTTACTCCTTGTACTAAATGAATATACTGTTCTTGACTTGTTAACAAACTGAATTATTTCGTTCCCAGTACTTCCAGAACTGTGTCCCGGACCAGTTTTTCCAGCTTTTGGTAATCAGGTTCCTGGCCCGCTGCAGCCTGGGCTCTTCCCGGCAGGAAAGCCTCTTCAGGAGGGGCTTTGATCTCAAATGCCAGGCGTTTGATGTTGTATAAGTGATGCACGTTGATGTTGTCTCCGGTGATCGCTCCTCCCACACCGCCTGAGCCAAGGGTCAAGGAAGGGGTAATCCCTGTGGTATAGCCGATCATTCCCAGGGTTCCCATAGTATTGACGCCAATCCGGAAGACCGGTTTTTCCAGGCCGAAAGCATAGATCACATCTTGATTGGTGGCATGGATGATCAGGCTGTGGCCCCGACCGCCAAAAGCGATCAGTTCCAGGCAGCGCTCACAGCCGGCTTCCCAGCCATCTTCGACATAAAAACCAAGGACAGGCGTGAGTTTCTCCCTGGAGAGGGGTTCCTGCTTACCAACTGACTGCAGATCGGCTACCAGGATGCGGGCGCTGTCCGGGACCTGAAAGCCTGCTTTAGCCGCCAAGAATTGGGGTGATTTCCCTACCGAGGAGGCGTCGATCCTGCCGTCAGGGAAGAACAGGATCTCCCGTAAAGCTTCGGCTTCTGCAGGAGACACCCAATAAGCCCCCTGGGCTTGCATAAGGTCTTTAAGACGGGCGGCGATCGGTAGATCTGCCACCACTGATTGTTCTGTGGCGCAGATCAAAGAATAATCAAAAGCTTTACTGCCAACGATATAGCGGGCAGCTTTTTCCAGGTCCGCGGAGCGGTCCACATAGACCGGGACGTTGCCTGGACCAACGCCATAGGCTGGTTTGCCCTTTGAATGGGCGGCCCGAACCATACCGCTGCCGCCAGTGGCCAGAATCAAGGCCACATATTTATGGGAGAGAAGTTCATCTGTTCCAGGCAGTGTGACCTCAGACATGCAGTGGATCAGACCATCTGGAGCTCCTGCTTCCACAGCTGCCCTATTCATCAATTCTGCTGTTTCCACGCAGCAATTCACAGCTGAGGGATGAGGCGCAATCACAATCGCATCCCGGGCTTTAACCGCCATCAGGGCTTTGTTCATGACTGTTGAGGTGGGGTTGGTGCTGGGCGTCAAAGCTGCGACTACGCCCATCGGCCAGGCAATTTCAAACAGCTGGCGGGCTTCATCTTTTTTGACAATCCCCACAGTTTTGACATCCTTGATCGATTCCCAAACAGCCTTTGAGGCAAATTGGTTCTTGATCTTCTTATGTTCAGCCACCCCGAAGCCAGTTTCTTTGGCAGCCATCCGCCCCAAGCGCTCGGCCGCTCCGTAGGCCGCTTCGGCCATCGCCTGGCAGACCCGGTCAACTTCCGCCTGGGTGGCAAAACCCCAGATCTTCTGAGCTTCCCGGGCTTTGAGCACCATCTCCCGGGCTTGCTGCATCGAACGTAAATCCTTGTCAAATTCTGGCATATGCACTTCCTGTGATTGCGTTCTTCAGGTCGTCATTCTTTCTGGTAGGTCACTTCTCCCAAGACACTGAGGTGGTCGATGACAGCCATGATGACGGCATCAACCGGACGATTCTGGGTGAGATCCGTCTGCCGACCGCTGGAACCATGGGCCGTCAGCACCAGATCCCCAATCCCCGCATCAAGGGTGTCCACCGCCACATAAGGCTTGCCAATCAAGCTGCCGTATTCATCTGTTTGGCGCAGGATCAACAGCTTCCTCCCTTCCAGGGTGGGCTCCTTGATCGTTGACACCGTGGTTCCAATCACTTTGGCAATCAGCATGGATTTCTCCTGAATATCATTTTCGGAAGGTGATTTCGCCGTCCACTTCCAGGTGGTCCAGCACCGCCATGATCACCGCGTCGGTCGGGGTTTCTTTGGTAAGGCCCGTTTGCCGGGCTGCAGATCCGTGGCAGGTCAGCACCAGATCACCTTCGCCGGCATCCACCAGATCGATCGCAGCGTAGGGAAGGCCAAGCTCTGCTTCACCATAGGCATCCGTCTCTCTGCACAGCAGCAGCTTGGTGTTTTCGATGCGCGGGCTCTTGATAGTTGAGATCGTGCTGCCGATCACGCGGGCAATTTTCATTCCCGGATTCCTTTCAAAATCGTGCACGCCGCCTGAGGCTTTCACTCCCATATCCGGCCCCACAACCCTGCGCATGAGGCTGACATCTTCCACAGTCGCCCCGCCTCCCGAAAAGCCGGTCGAAGTCTTCACGAAATCTGCCCCGGCTTCTTTGGCCAGCAGACAAGCCGTGACCTTTTCCTCATCAGTCAGCAGGGCGGTTTCGATGATCACCTTGACGATATCGCCCGCCTGGTGCCCGACTCTGACCACTTCATGGATATCCCGGGCTGCCAGGGTGAGGTCGCCTGCCTTGAGGGCTCCGATATTCAGGACCATGTCAATCTCGCTCGCCCCATCCTTGATGGCGGTCTGGGCTTCAAATGCCTTCACCTCAGGAGCGGATGCTCCCAGCGGGAATCCAATCACTGTACATACTTTCACCGGTGAATCCTTGAGCAGTTCGGCGCAGAGCGAAACGTGGGTGGGATTGACGCAGACAGACGCGAAATGATACTTCTTCGCTTCGTAGCAAAGTTGTGCAATCTGGTCCGCTGTGGCGTCCGGTTTTAAGAGGGTATGGTCAATCAACCCAGCCAGATCGGGATCCTCAGGGATGTTCCCCAGCTGAGACGTGATCCGCGATGCCCCCGCGCTAACCACTTCTCCCACCCGGTTAAAGCAGGTATCTACGCAGATGCCCTCGGCGCATTCAGCGCTGCAGTATTCCCCCGCTGGCTGTTTAGTTCGATAATCCCGCTCGTCCAGGGCGATGAGCACTTCGCGAGCGATGACTTCTACCAGATGTTTGACGTCCTGTGTCGTGGTTTCCATAAGCTAACTCTCTATTGCCATGATTTTGTCAACCCGGCGGGCATGGCGGCCGCCTCCAAATTCAGTTTCCAAAAAAGTTGTCACGATCTGTTTCGCCAGGCTGGAGCCGATCAGACCGGCTCCCAGAGTGAGGTAATTGGCGTTGTTGTGCTCCCGGCTGTTATGGGCAGTTGCATAGTCATAGCACATGGCAGCCCTCACCCCTTTGACTTTATTGGCCGCCATGCAGCTACCGATACCGGCACCATCGATCATGATGCCCCGCCAGACTTTTCCACTGGCAACCTCCTGGGCAACTGCTAATGCGAAATCGGGATAATCCACTGATTCCGTGCTGCTCGTGCCGCAGTCGATCACCTGATAACCAGCCTGGGAGAGAAATGCCTTGAGGGTTTCCTTCAGCTGGTACCCACCGTGGTCAGCGCCTATAGCTACAGTTTTCTGACCAGCAGCAGGCTGTTCGGACTGGGGTATAGTTTCCTGGACAAGATCAGCTACCTGAAAAGGTTTATTCCTCATCAAGCTGGAAACCACCTCGTCGACAATCTTTTTCAGTTCTTCATCACTCAAGTTCACCATAAGTTTCACTCATCCGCAGACTGTATGGGATAACGCTGAAAAACCGCTGAAGGAGAGGAAGCCGAAGCCTTGAGATTGGTGTAGAAACGGAATCGGTCGGATCGAAATTCCGATTCCACATACTCAATGACCCGGCCCTCAGCAGTGCGGGTTTCCCGACGGATTACCAGGACTGCAGCGGGCTGGTTCAGCTTCATAAGCTCTGCCACCTGGGAAGTAGCGATCTCGGCTCCAATTTCCTGCTCAGCGTGGTCCGGCTTCATATTGTAGCGGGATGCCAGCACATCATAGAGGGACTCCACTGCAAAGTCATGCTCCAGAATCCCATGGCAAAAAGCATGAGGGAGGTAAGCCCGCTCGATGGCGGCTGGCTTTCCATCTACCAACCGCAGCCGGTTCAAAAACACCACCTCTGCTCCCAGCTGAATCCGCAGGATGCGGGCCAGCGCGGGATCGGCCGGAATGATCCGGGCTTCCAGCACCTGGCTCCCAACTGTTTTTCCTCGCTGAGCCATCTCCTGGGAAAAGCCGTACAGAAACTCTACGGTTTTCGGGAAGAGGGTCTCCGTCACGAAAGTGCCGACTCCTTGAACCGACTCAATATACCCTTTGGCAGCCAGATCGCTCAAGGCATGCCGAATGGTATTCCTGCCTGCCTGATAACTTTCACTTAATTCCTTCTCGGAGGGCAGACGCGCGCCAGGCTGGAGCTCTCCGCTGTGGATCTGCTCCAGAATGGAATCCGCAATCTGCTGATAAAGCGCTTTGGTCATCTGCTGCTCCGGTCGGACTTGATACTCAAACCAACATGTCCTTACTTGTTCCTACATGTTCTATCTGAAGTATACAAGAAAGACTTTGAGCTGTCAAGCACCAAATCACCCCCCTATCTGGGCTGTTGCTAAAATGGATCCCCCACCGGTTGGCTTAAATCATCTGAGAGGATTACTGAGTTGCAGATAGTGACAATATACGGAGGGATACCAGTTGACCTGGCTACCAAATCCGGGCATCACACAAAACTCATCACTGGACCCCGGGAAGATTGATCCTGGTATAACCTACTGGGTTTATATGCCCAGGTTCTTTATAGATTTTACAGGTTTAACCGCCCGCAGCGAGACTAAGGCAGCGGGGACCAGAATACCCACGTAGATCCAGAGCGAGATCTGAAAGCTGCCGCTTAGATCGAAGATCAAGCCGGTGATCAGGGGTCCCAGGCTGCTGCCGGCGACCTGGGCTGTGAGCATACCTCCTCGCAACTGTCCCAGGCTGGTCCGACCGTAATAACGGGCGAAGAGTGTGCCGCCCAGCAAGGACATCAAACCAGTTGAGATACCAATCAGCACAGCATAGCTGTGGGCGATCCAGGGAGAGCTGGCCAGAGTCAGGACTGCAATTCCTGCTGCCAGGAAGGTCATGCAAAGGACCATCAGCACTCGTAATGAACCCCGATCTGCAACCGGCCCCATGGTCAGTTGGGTGATGAGAGATGCAGCCGCATAGGTTGTGTAGGTTGCTGCCGCCACAGCTGGAGATATCCCCTGCGAATCTAAAATCGACAATAAATTAAAGAATACTGCCGTGATCACCAGTGCCCAAAGGGCTGCATTGCTAACCATGATCCAGTAGGCAGCTGTCTTGCGAGCTTGAGGTGCGGTCCAGGCATTTTCATCTTTCTCAAGGAAGTTTGCTTCCGCTTCTTCCTTTTCAGTCTTCCCGTCCAGATGCTGGCCGACAGCAGCGGGACCATCCCGCAGCAAGATCATCAACGGCAAACTGACCAGCCACACCAGTACACCCAGTGTGGAATATGCGGAGCGCCAACCAAGGCGGTTGATCAGGTACAGGAAAAAAGGCGGCAGAACTGCCATACTGGCTGAGAATCCGCTGCTGACGATCCCGGTCACTGTGCCCAGTTTCTCCCGGAACCATAAAGCAGGGATGTTACCAGCCATCAGGGAGAGAGCACCCTGCCCCAGCAAGCGCAGCGAGAAAAAACCCAGCAGCAATGTAATCAGCGAATTGACCCTCGCAAATAACAGACAGGCAGCTCCCAGCAGCAGCACAATCCCCAAGGTAGTTTTCCGAATCCCGAAGCGGTCCATTAGAGAGCCGATATAGGACTGTGGCAGGGCGGCAGCCAATGTCCCTATCGTGTAAGCTCCGGAGAGAGCTGACAGGCTGATGCCCAGAGATTGCTGCAGCGAGGGATTGAAGACAGAGATTCCGTAGGTTTGGCCAACACCTGTGATTCCCTGGGCGATGACCGCAATGGGGACCATTAACCAGCCATAATAGAACGGAAGCCAATCCGCCAATCTTTTTCCCTTTTTTCTTTTATTGTCTGCCTTCATAGGATTTGTCCCTAGAATTTGTCATTCAAGAATAATTATGAATAACATGAGAAATCATTCAACGGTAATTCTAAAAAGTCTCCCTGTCAAATGAACAACCTTCGACGGAATTCTGTCGATAACTTTCAATTGGCTAAAGGATGCCCCGAACCATCAGCTCTTCCCGAAGCAGCGCCGGTGATTTGAAATGAATGGTGTCAAAACCTTGTCCTTCCGCCTCCCGGATATTCTCCCAGGAATCGTCAATGAACAGGCAGTTCTGGGGCTTCACCTGCAGTTCCTGCAGCAGGTGATGATAAATTGCCGGGTCTGGCTTGGCAACACCCAATTCGCCAGAGAGAATCAGGGGATCGAACCATTCCAGAAACTCATAATCATCTTTGACACTCGGAAATGTCTCCGTGGACCAGTTGCTGAGTGCCGCCAGGGGCCAACCCTGACTTTTCAGCTCGCGGAGAATATCTACCACTTCAGGAAATGCTCCCCCCATCATTTCCTTCCAGCGGGAAAAGTAAGCCTGGATCTGCTCGGAATAAGCCGGGTACTGAGGAATCAGCTCATCAATGGCTTCCTGGAAGGGCTTGCTGGCATCCATTTGAGCGTTCCAGGCAGGCGAACAGATTTCTTCCAAGAAATAATCCAGCTCTTCATGGTCTGGAAACAGCTGCCTGTATAGATAGCGGGGATTCCAATCCAGGAGCACTCCCCCAAGGTCAAACACAATCGTCTTTTCCATTGCAATTCGTAATCCACATTCAAATCAGTTTTAATAATCTTGGGGATTATACCCTGTTTGAAATACAAACCGAGGATTACGAACTGCAGAATGATCAGAATACCAGCACAAATTCCTGGAATGCCAGCAGAGCCACAAATGCCAGGGTGACA
The DNA here is from genome assembly GCA_037384185.1 of Anaerolineales bacterium. GTDB lineage: Bacteria > Chloroflexota > Anaerolineae > Anaerolineales > UBA11858 > B10-G9. The sequence goes on from JARROG010000064.1 coordinate 9,490, forward strand.
GCGATGCCAATCTCAGTTCCAGAAGCACCACCTTCGTAAGCATCCGGGATCAGTTCAGCAAAAACCATCCAGATCATCGCGCCGGCTGCCAATCCAAGCCCGACAGGCAGCCAGGGCTTAAAGATCAGCACAAACAAGAAGGCCGGCACAGCCATCAAAGGTTGGGGCAGCCCGCTGAAGATGCCCCACAAGCCCGCTTTCCAGGGTTTTGTGCCCTTAGGAATCATGACCATGGCGATCGCCAATCCTTCAGGGATATTATGAACGGCAATCGCGGCAGTAATGAATAATCCCAGCTTCTCCCCACCTCCAAAGGAAACCCCCACCCCAACACCCTCGGCGAAACTGTGGGCGGTCATGATCGCCAGGATCAAGAGCGCCTGCCGCGCATCCCCTCCTGCCAATTCCCCCACATCGATCTCTTTACGGCCGCTGATCAAGCGGTTTGCCAGCACAATCAAACCCAGGCCGACGAGTAAACCGATGATTGCCTTAAGGGGATCGATCTGGACAGCCTCACGGGTCAGATTATGGCTGGCCCCCAACATCAAACCGGCTGTTGCAGCCTGGAAGATGCTCAGCCACCAATGGCTGAAACGGTTAAAAAAGAAGAACGGCACAGCTCCCAGGCCAGTGACTACCGCAGTGATACTGGCTGCCAGCAAGATCGTCCAAACATTCAATTCAATTTCCATGTTTCCACCTCAAAAGAATCTACCATCAAGTGATTTTGCTCAATAATTCAGCCAGTTCCTCAATCTCTTCTTCTGTAAGATTCTGGATAATGCGCTTCGCAAGAATCCGGTGAACCTCATTATGCAGGTTGTTAAAATGAAGACCTCTTTCGGTCAGTGATAATAAATACATCCGGCCGTCATCCGGTGCTTGCTGCTTGCTCACTAGTCCCAGACGGATTAATTTCTTTACAATAGCTGAGACTGAGGGTGGAGTAACCTGGAGGTGTTCTGCGAGATCGCTGAATGTTGGTTTTTCCAGGAGGGCAATGGTTTCCAAATAGAACATCTGACGCAAGGTGATCCCAGAAAAACCTTCCGCCTCAAAGGCCTTGCTTTCCAGCTCTCCCATCAGTTGAGAGATCATCTCCACAGTATTGAGCACGATAGCTTTCTTTTCCATATAGTTAGTTTATACTAACTAAATTCTTTGTCAAGAACCAGGATCGATTCAGTTAGATAATCTAGCTATTATTTTATTGGGCGCCATGGTCGGGTTAATCGAAAATCCCCCCAAGAAACCACTGGCTGCTTCTGCCCCTATTCACTCCTTGGTTGAGACATAGGTATTGAAGACCATTCGATGTTTCTCCAGGACCAGCTCCTGATAACGCCGAATCTCTGCTTCCTTCTTGTTTTCATCCCATCCCAGGGCGGCAGCACAGATCCCGGCCAGCTCGCTGAGGCTATCTTCATTAACCCTGCCTGTCTTTGCCAGTGTAGTTCGCCGAAGGATCAGATCGTCCAGGTGCTGGACATCTTCTTCTTTCAGGATCCACTCTAGCTCACCCAGGGTGATATCAGGCACCGTTTTCAAAGGTTCCAGCTGCTCACGATAATTGGCCGCCAATCGGGCTGTCTTCGTTCCGTAGCGCATAAACAGCCCATCCATCACTGAAAATTCCTGATCAGCGGACTCAGACCATTTCTCAAGCAGCAGGTCGCGCTCTTCAGGGCTGGCTGGATAGCCGCGGCTGCCGCCGATCGGCAAATTCCAGGTGGATTTTTTCCGCTCCAGGTTCAGTAAGCGCAGCACCTCATCTGTCGCGTGCTCAGAAAAAGCCCGGAAGGATGTCCATTTTCCACCCACCAGGGAAAGAACAGGGATATCAAGCAATTCTCCCGGCTGAAGCTCTTCCACAACGTGGTTCCTGCTGATCTGGCCGGTGGCCCCGCTAACCGTACGCTGGAGTGGTCGCACCCCAGAGAAAGTATAGATGATCTGGGATCGACTGACCTCGATGTCCGGAAAGACCCGCCCGATCATCCCAAAGAAATAGTCCACTTCCTCTTCAGTGATCACCGCTTGATCAGGGTGATCGATACGAATATCCGAACTGCCGATCATCACTTTACCCAGCAGCGGCAGGATCAGGACGATGCGTCCGTCTTTATTCTCAAAGAAAAACTCGTGATCGCCGATGGCGTTCTTCAGCAGCGGATTGTCCAGGATCAGGTGACTCCCCTTGGTTCCACTGATATAGGGGGTCTTGCAGCCCATTCTCTGATTGACAAAATCGATCCAGGGTCCAGCAGCGTTCACCAACACCTGGGGGGTGAGAGTCAGCTGTTCTCCACTGATCTGGTCTTTGAGGTTCACTTCCCTGCCGCGAGCCGAAACCAGGGAGACATAATTCAGCGGGAGAGCCTGGGCGTTGGTTTCCACCGCATCCAGGATCAATTCCAGGGCGATGCGCTCTGGCGAGGACATGCAGCCATCATAGTAGGTCGCTGTGTAGCGGATCTCCGGATTGAGATCCGGGAATTTTGCCAAGGACTGGGATCGGTTGAGGAACTGATGCTTGGGTACAGTCTGCTGCTCCCTGGTAAAGGCATCATAAAAGAGCATGCCGAGCTTGATGACCAGTGCACCGCGTTCGGAAGGCTTGTCCAGCATTCCCAGAAACTTGAGCGGGGCATTCAGTAAACCCGAGAATATTTTAAAGATCGGAAAAGTGGTCGGCAGGGGATCGACTTGATGGGGAATATGCTCAATCAGCTGGTTGCGCTCGCGAACAGCTTCCCGGACCAGGTCGAACTCCCCATTTTCCAGATAGCGAATACCGCCGTGAACCATATGCGAAGAAGCAGCGCTGGCACCGCTGCAGTAATCATCCCGATCCACCAGCACAACGTCCAGCCCCTGCAGCGCCAGATCCCGGAAGGTGCCAATCCCATTGATCCCCGCTCCCACAACCAGAACACCGGGACTGGGATTATCCTTCAGCGCCTGCCATCTTTCAGATCTTGTCTTCATGTTTCTTCACCCTCGACCCAATCAAAGGTCCTGGTCACTGCTTTCTTCCACTCTTCGTACATAACGGACCCTGCCGGGCTTTTTGGTTC
>JARROG010000065.1:0-7832 GCA_037384185.1 Anaerolineales bacterium
ATCTATGTTGAACCGCAGTCCATGGTTGAAGCCAACAATCTTTACCGCCAGCTGGAATTAGACGAACGAGATGAGATCCATCGAATTCTGATCAAGCTGACTGCCGAGGTTGCCGGGTATGCAGACGAGCTGGATGAGCTGGTAGAAACCCTGACGCTGATTGATCTGGCCTTTGCGCGCGGCAGGTATGCGCTTGCTATTAACGCAGTTGAACCCCAACTGCATCCTTTTCCTAAGAAGATGTCCGATAGGCATCCTGGTGTGATCCTAAAGCTGTACTCGGCTCGCCACCCTCTGCTTGATCAGGACGAGGTGGTTCCTGTCGATGTTGCCCTGGATCAAGAGACGTATGCCTTGATCATCACCGGGCCAAACACGGGCGGAAAGACTGTGACATTAAAGACCGTCGGCCTGCTGGCCTTGATGGCCCAGACCGGTCTGCATATCCCAGCTGCCGGAAGATCAGAGATCAGCCTGTTTTCCAACATCTATGCTGATATCGGGGATGAGCAGTCTATCGAGCAATCGCTGTCCACCTTTTCCGGGCATATTACCAACATCATTTCTATTCTGAAAAATATGGACCGACGCTCACTGGTGATCCTGGATGAGCTGGGAGCAGGTACTGATCCCCAGGAAGGAGCAGCTCTGGCTCGTTCATTGATGACCTACCTGCTGGAACGCGGCATCACCACCCTGGTCACGACTCATCATCCCGATCTGAAAGCCTTCGCTCACGCGACTCCTGGAGTGGTGAACGCTTCGGTTGAGTTCGATCTGGAGAGCCTTCGTCCAACTTATCATCTGACGATTGGCTTGCCGGGACGATCCAACGCTTTAGCAATTGCCAGTAAACTGGGGCTGCCGGATAACATCATCCAGGCTGCCCGGGGAACGCTGGACCCGGCTGATCTGCGAGCAGATGACTTACTGGATGAAATTCACCGCCAGCGCAAGATGGCTGATGAAGCTCGGGCGGCAGCAGAAAGTGCCCGGGTGGATGCTGAAAAACTCCGCAGGCAGCTGGCTGACCGGATGGATGAGATCGAAAACGAGCGGATCGAGCTGCTGGAAGAAACTCGCAGGGAAGCCAGGCAAAAGCTGGACCAGCTGCGCGCTGAGCTGGAAGAGATGCGGCTCGAACTCGAACAGGGCGCCGCTCCAGCGCAAGAGCTGGATCAACTGGAGGAGCAGGTATCTGACCTCAAAGAAGAGCTGTCTGAACCACTCCCTCAAAAAAGAAAAGACCGGCCCCTTCCTGAACTGCATGGTCCCCTGCAGGAGGGTGATTATGTCTATCTACGCTCTCTGGGGAAAAACGGTCGGGTGCTTGCTATCGATGGTGACGACGTTGAGCTGATGGTCGGTAATATCAGGGTCCGGGCCCGCAAATCTGACCTGGAGCACGCTTCTGATCCGGAAGCTGACCGGGTGGAGGTAGCAGAGCAAACCCTGGTCCGAACGCCGGAACCACCAGAATCTCCGGGACTGGAGCTTGACCTGCGCGGTCAGCAGGTGGACGAAGCTCTGGAGAATTTGGGCTATTTCCTGGATCGGGCTTTCCTGGCCCGGCTGCCCTGGGCGCGGATCATTCATGGGATGGGCACCGGTCGACTTCGTTCTGCTGTCAGAAAAGCATTAAGGAGCCATCCTCAGGTGAACAGCTTCGAACCCGGCAAAGAAGGCGAAGGGGGAGACGGCGTAACCATTGTGAGTTTTGAGGAATAAAGAATTCCTTCCGTTTGAGATTCGTAGTTTCTGGGTCTAAGACCCCGGCTGGGAATTAATCCCCAGCCTATCTAAAACCAAGCCCCTCTTCTAGAGGGGCTGATCTGGTTGTATGATTATTATTGAATAAGGGGGATTTCGTGGGAGCTACATATCATAAGATTTTCTACCACCTTATCTGGGGAACGTATAAAAGACTTGAGTTAATCGATGGGTCAATTGAACAGCACTTGAAGAAACTCATTGAATACAAACTTCAGGAACTTAATTCCAAGTTACTTTGTTTTGGTTGTACAGGAGACCACGTTCATCTATTGGTCCAGGCACATTCGAGTATCAGTGTTGCTGAGCTGGTAGGTTCAATCAAAGGATATTCCTCCTATATGCTTAGTAATCAGATCTGCCCGAATTCCGGGATCCGGTGGCAGAGAGGCTATAGCGTTCATTCATTATCAGAAAAGGATTTGCCCAGGATTATCCGCTATATAGAGAGCCAAAAAGAACATCACCGATAACTGAATTATGTTGGGTATTTGTTGACAGTGGTTATTTGAAGACACCCTTGAGGGTGTCTTGGACTACTTTAGACCCCGGTTTCAAACGGGGGTCTGCGGGAGACGGCGTAACCATTGTGAGTTTTGAGGAATAATAACCCCTTCCCCAGGTCTGGGAATCTTCACTTTTTCCTAACAATTGATAAACAATCCCTTAATGGGTGCCCTGTATACTGGCAGTACAAAATGGATTTCAACATTTTACGGAGGTAACCATGAAAAAGACCATTTTAGTAATTTCTATGCTTGTTGCAGCAGTTATGGTGTTTACAGCGGTCAGCCCTGCCCTCGCGGCAGGTCCCCAGCAGGGTGGTCCCGGTAACGGTCATCCCAATGGTTGGGGCAGGAGCGATTCCCCCCGACAAAACATGAGTGGGGATGGTGATTGGCTGTATCTCAACCAGGACATCGATATGGATGGGATGCTGGAAGATATCATTCACCAGAATCTGGCAGATGCGCTGGGAATTTCCGTGGACAAGTTTGACAGTCTGGTGGATGACGGACAGACTCTGGCCGAGATTGCTGTCAGTCAGGGTTTTGACCTGACTGAGTTAAAAGACCTGATGGCTCAGGCTCGTGTTGACGCCCTGGCTGAGGCTGTAGAATTAGGCACGCTGACCCAGGAGCAGGCTGATTGGCTTGCGTCCCGTGGATTTGGAGGTCCTGTCGGTCTCAATCGGAATAACTGCCTGACCGACTGATCGGTGTAGGATTCCTGTGAATGAGGGCCTGCTGAATCTAGCAGGCCTTCTTCTATTTAACAATCTGCCCGAATCTAGCGCGTAGTATTGTGTCGTATTTACTTTACAAAATGTAAAACACCCTTGACAAAGGTTCGATTCAGCTGTACAATGCGCTGTGTCAAGTTTCCTTTACATAAGCGGAGAGAAATATGAATACCTCACAAGTGGAAAAGAATAAAAAGGATTTGATTCTCAACGTCCTCAGTACCTCACTGACGGGTGCTTCACTGGGACTCCTCTATGCCTATGGGTTGGAGTTCAGGATGTTGATAGGAGTCCTGGGTGGAGCTGCCTTTGGAGCAGCCCTAGGTTTCAGGATCACCCGCAAACCACCCAGGATGCGCTACCCCATTTATATGTTGCGGCGAGTCCTCCTGGCCGCCACATTTATGCTCCTGGCAAGTATGTTGTACAGCTATCTGCTGGATCAAGGAATCAGCCAGGCTCAGCGCTACTGGATCAGCATCCTGCCTTTGCTCGGTTGGGGAGCGGTCGTGTTCACCATCGGTCTGGCGATAGCCAGCCTGGATGAGCTCCAGCGCCGGATCCAGACCGAGGCCATCGCCATCGGTTTTGCCATCAGCGCGATTTTTGTGGGAGGTTACGCCCTCTTTCAGTTTGCCGGCCTGCCGGAGGTCAATCTGGGTCTGGCCCTGCTGGTCATGTCCGCTGCCTGGTTGATCGGTAAATTATGGACTTTGTGGAGATATCGATGAAGAACCGCTTGAAGGTCCTCCGGGCTGAGAGAAACTGGTCTCAAGCGGAATTGGCAGAAGCGCTGGATGTCTCCCGTCAGACCGTTAACACAATTGAGAATGGAAAGTATGATCCCAGCCTGCCGCTGGCCTTTAAAATGGCAGGACTGTTCGAGCTTACTATTGAAGAGATCTTTTTTCCGGAGGACGAGGAGGACTGAGATAAAAAAAGGATGTGGGATCATTTTCAGATCACACATCCTTTTGATTGAAGTTTACCCCATCCTCTCCAGCTCTTGATCTGCGATCTCGGGATCAAGCTTCTTGAAGAGTGGGGATGGTTTGTGGAAATTCCTGCCAGGCTGGATCTCGCTTGGTTTCCAGGAGAGCTGAGGTTCGCCGGCCCGGTAGCGCAGGACGGTGTGGGTCCCCAGGTTATCTGTCACAGATTCGGTATACTGCTCTCCGAACAGCGGCTGGTCATAGCCCAGGATCTGGTGAAGCTCTTCGCTGCTGAACGGCAGCACCGGCGCCAAGAGCACCTTGAGGGAATCGATAGCTTTGATAGCCGTGAAGATCGTTTTTGCTGCATTGGCTTGATCCTCTTTGATCTCGAACCAGGGGGCTTTATCATCCAGATACTTGTTCACTTCCCCGGCCAGGTGCATGGCTTCTGTCAAGGCTGCCCGCAGCTTTACGCCGTTATACAGCTCTGCAACAGTCTCAAAGCCCTTATTGATTTCTTCCAGGATGGCCTGGTCTTCAGGCCGCAGATCTCCGGGATCTGGAACTTTTCCGTCCCAGTTCTTATGGGCGAAGGATAAGACCCGATTGACCAGGTTCCCCCAGGTTGCAACCAGCTCGTTGTTGTTGCGGGTGACAAACTCGTTCCACTCCCAGTCCGTGTCGCGGGATTCAGGCATGTTGACCGTCAGGTAATAGCGCAGCTGGTCAGGATCATAGCGGGACAGGAAATCCAACCCATCGACCACCCAGTTGCGGCTTCCGGAGATCTTTTTTCCTTCCATATTGAGGAATTCATTGGCAGGCACATCATAGGGCAGCATCAGTTCGCTGCTGTCATCCTCATCGAAGAGTGCTCCAAATGTGCTGCCAGCCCCGGCCAGCTGGGCAGGCCAGATCACAGCGTGGAAGGGGATATTATCCTTGCCGATGAAATAATAGGAACGGCTCTCAGGGTTGTACCACCAGTCTTTCCAACTATCCTGGTCATCGTTCAGCGCGGCCCACTCAATGGCTGCTGAGAGATAGCCGATCACGGCTTCGAACCAGACGTAGAGTCTTTTGTCCTCCCAGCCGGAGACCGGCACCGGGATGCCCCATTTCAGATCCCGGGTGATGGCTCTTCCGTGCAGGTCATCCGCCAGAATCTGGCCCAGAGACTGGCGTATGACATTCGGTCGCCAGTAATCTTCCCGATCTTTGAGGAACTCAACAACTTTTGGCTGCAGTGCGCCCAGGTCAAGGTAAAAATGCTCTGTCTCCCGCAGTTCAGGGGTGGAGCCGTCCATCTTTGAGCGGGGATTGATCAGGCCGTTGGCTTCCAGCAGATTGCCGCACTGGTCGCACTGGTCTCCCCGGGCGTTCTCAAAACCACAGATGTAGCAGGTACCCTCCACGTAGCGGTCAGGTAGGAAACGCTCCTGGGTTGTTGAGTACCACTGTTTCTGGGTCTCTGCGTACAGGTATCCGTTTTCTTTCAAGGCGCTGAAAATCGTCTGCGAGACCCGGAAATGGTTCTCAGTGTGCGTGGTGGTAAACAGGTCATAGCTCAAACCCGCCTTCTGGAACAGATCCAGGAATTTTGCGTGGTATCTTTTATAGACTTCTTCCGGGGTGCTGTCCTCTTGATCGGCCCGAACGGTGATCGGGGTCCCGTGGGAATCGGATCCAGATACCATCAGCACCCGATCCCCTTGCAGCCGGTGGAAACGGGCATAGATATCAGCTGGCAGATAGGAACCGGTGATATTACCGACATGGATATCCGCAGATGCATAAGGCCAGGCGACGGCGACCAGGATGTTCTTGTTCATGATTAACTCCAGGATGTTCTGTTAACAAAAAAGGCTGTCCATCTGGACAGCCTGGGGTCTGATATTGGATTGGAGTCAGCGTTCTTTTTCAATCCGGATGGCTGCCAGAATTGGAGATGGGCTGTCTGCGCCCATCCGCATAGCCATGCTCATCAACATACCCATCATAACTGCCAGTATGATCAAAACCATTAATAACTCCCTTCTTAATCTTTTCCCTAGTCTATATGGGGAAGGTCCTTTTGTCAAGCCACTCAGTGCAAGTTTTGGAGGGCGAAGAAGCGCCGGTCCGGGGGGATATATACGGTATACTGTAGGTACTTTGCTGATTGATTTACAGACCTGCTATCATCCAGTCGGCGTTACCTGCTGATGTCACTGCCGAACATTTAGATCATACTAGATAATCCTGATTCCTGAGGAGTGATTCGTGGCACCCCTGAAAGAGATCCGCATCATCGACATCACCCGGGCCCTGGCTGGTCCCTATTGCACCATGATGTTGGGCGATTTTGGTGCTGATGTCATTAAGGTAGAACGCCCCGAAACGGGGGATGACAGCCGGGGTTGGGGGCCGCCCTTCATAGGGAGACCTTACAGCAGTTTTCCGGGACAATCGGCTTATTTCCTTTCGGCAAACCGCAATAAGCGCAGTTTAACAGTCAATCTCAAAACTCCAGAAGGCCAGGAGATCATTCGCAAGTTAGCCGAGATCTCTGATGTGTTGATCGAGAACTACCGCACCGGCGTGCTTGCTAAGATGGGACTGGGCTTTGATGACCTTGAGATAGTCAACCCCGCTTTGATCTACTGCTCGATCAGCGGTTACGGACGGACGGGTCCTTACCGTGATAAGCCCGGGTATGACGCGATCATTCAGGCGGAAGGGGGCTTGATGAGCATTACTGGTCCCAGTGAGGGACCTCCATCCCGGGTGGGTGTGCCAATCATCGATATCACTTCGGGGATGTTTGCTGCCTCCGCTATCCTGGCTGCCTTGCTGGAAAGGGAGGATACAGGTAAGGGACAGCATATTGATGTTTCTCTGTTTGACACTGAGACTGTTCTGCTGGCCAATGTGGCTTCGAGTTACCTGCTCAGCGGGCAGCCACCTCAACGCCAGGGAAATGCCCATCCAAATATCGCTCCTTATGAACCTTTCCAGGCTAGTGATAAGGGTTTTGTGCTTGGGGCCGCCAATCAAGGTCAGTGGAAGAAGCTCTGCCAGCTGGTGGACCGGATGGATCTGATCGAGGATCCCCGCTTTAAGGATAATCAATCCCGGGTCAAGAACAGGGATGAGCTCAACCAAATCCTCACTGAGATCTTCGAGACCAGGATGGCGGAAGAATGGTTGGCTCTCCTGGAAGAGGCTGGTTTGCCTTGCGGGCCGATCAACTCTGTCCCGGAGGTCTTCCAGCATCCCCAGATTGAGGCGCGAGGCCTGATCCAGGAAGTGGATCACCCCCAGGCTGGAAAAATCTCCCTGACTGGCTTTCCCTATAAATTATCGCGAACACCGGTGGAACTGCGTCTGGCTCCTCCCGGTCTGGGAGAGCACAACCAGGCGATACTGGTGGATCTGTTGGGGTACAGCGAAGAGCAGGTCAAGCGATTTGAGGCCGAGGGTGTGATTTGATTTATCACCGATGGGAGGATTCCAGTGGTTGGACAGGCAGTTCCAAATAATCAACCCTTGCGGTTCTTCTTGTTAACCTTTGGTTTTTCCTGGTTGTTTTGGATCCCGGCAGCCTTAATTAAGGGGGATATTATGGGTTCATCCTTGGTGGCCCTCCTCTACCTGGGTGGGTTAGGTCCGGCAGCAGCCGGCATCATTCTTTCTCACATCGGCCGGAGTGTCTCCGCCAGGAAGGAGTACTGGTCAAGGGTATTTGATTTCAAACGGATTGATGGCTGGTGGATATTGATCATACTATTCTCCTATCCGCTCATCTCCGCAATCACTACCTTTCTGGTCCAGGGAACGGTCCAACTGACAGATTCATTCCGAATTACCCTTGCGTATCCAACCCAGCTGGTGCCGTTGCTGGC
>JARROG010000066.1:0-13251 GCA_037384185.1 Anaerolineales bacterium
AGTGAAATAATCTGTTTTTCGATCAGACTTCTTTTAATAATAAGCATCTGTTACGAGCATCTGTTACGAGTTTTGACTCCGCTGCAGGAGATATCTGAAACAGGAGACGCGCATGCATCAAGTAATGATTCATCCGGCTAGCTATGAAAATTGCCGGGAGGCGATCGATCGTGCATTTGAACTGTTTCCCCAGTCCATCAAAGGGAAGAAAGTAGTCATCAAACCAAATGCGCTGAGAATATCAGAGGCTGATGAGCACATTGTCACTTCGGGCTTATAACAAGGAAATCGATTCGCTGATCGACCAAACGAGGCTCGATGAAGCTATCGCACACTGCCGCCACATCCTGTCAAAATTCCCGAAACACATTGATACCTACCGTTTGCTGGGGAAAGCCTATCTTGAAAATGGTCAAAACAGCAATGCAGCAGACATCTTTCAAAGAGTATTATCAGCAGTTCCTGATGACTTCATTTCCCATGTTGGAATGAGCGTGATCAGAGAAGAAGAAGGCAATCTGCCCGCATCGGTGGCGCATATGGAAAAAGCTTTTGAAGCGCAACCATACAACAGCGAGATCCAGGTCGAGCTTAAAAGACTGTATGGCAAACGCGATGGCATTGAACCACCTAAGATCCGGCTCACTCAGGGGGCCCTGGCTCGTATTCTAGTCCGCGGAGATCTTATCAAACAGGGAATCGCTGAGCTCAGAAATGTGATCAAGGACTTTCCTGATCGATACGATTTGAAAGTTATTTTGATGGAATCGTACTTGGCGGGGAATCAACTGGCGAATGCAATTGATACAGCCAGCGATATTCTAAAAAAATTCCCTTATAATTTAGAAGCAAACCGGATCATGGCCCGCTCCCTGAAAACTCACGACCACCCGAAGGAAATGGCCATCTGTACAAAACGACTGTATGCTCTATCGCCCTACGAAGCTTATATTTCCGAGCATGCACCTACTATTGAGGACGTCCCAGACCGAGCGATCACTATAGAAGAGTTGGACTTTGAGAAGGATGGCAGCACCCTTGCAATATAGATCGAACCTGCCGGCCCGATAAAACTCGGCGATTTGATAGAGATCCCACACTATTCCGCAGCCTTGCAAACACACTGATCCACGCGGATAAAAATGTAGTTAGGAAAAAGGGAACATTATGGCTGAAGATTATAACGAAACCCCTCTCCCGGAAGATAAAAATCCTGATCGCAAAGAAAACCAGGATGAAAATATCCCGGATTGGATGAAGGAAGCAGGTTGGGAAACTTCCAGCGGCACATTCGACGAATCCAAACCCATATTTGACGATCTGGATGATGAGGATGAGGAAATTGTTCCGGCTGATATTCCTTCCTGGCTGGAAGAGGTAGCTCCTGAAGGTTACAACTTCGAATCCGAGGCTGCCGACAAAAATGAGGGCGATGCAGGAAGCGACCCGGAACCATTCGTTCTGGATGATTTCGATTTTGGTGAACCATCTGAAGCAACTTCCAGTTCTGAACCGAGCCATGAACCTGAACTGGAGTCCAACCACGAAGTTGAACAAACGACTGAGGAATTGCCATATCCAGAAGGTGAAAAAATCGACGTGCCTTCCTGGCTGGAAAACTTGGAGTTAGACGAAGACTCACAGGAGACTGCTGTCGCTTGGCTGGAAAATATGCCGGAAAGCCTGCGGGCTACCGAGGAAGAACTGAAAGCTGCAGAGGAGTTTCCTGCTCCTGAACCAGAATCGATCGAGGATTTTAAAGATGAGCTAGACTGGATGGATGAACTCTCCACCGACATGAGTCCTGTCGAAGCGAGTGAGCAGGTCGATGAAGCAGCTTTATCTGAAGATCTGGTTGCATCTGAACTGATACCAGAATCGCCAGACCAGGAACAGATTTTCAAGCAGGAAGAAATCAGCACTTTTGAAAATGAAATGCCAGCCTGGCTAGAAGAGTTAGGTGAAGGGAAGCAACCCCCAACTTCCAGTATCCCCGCTGAAGAAGGACAAGAGACACAAGAAGCGCCTTCCATGGTCCCGGATGAAGAAATAGATAAGCAACAGCCCCTAAAGTCATCTACAGCTGATGGAGAAGGAAGTAAAAGTATGCTGCCGGATTGGCTTTCTGATCTGGAATCTCCAGACGAATCAGGGCAGCAGGAAACCGAAACCCCTGGCATGGAAGATTTTCAGCCAGCTTCTTCAGCCAGCGAAGACCTACCAGGATGGCTGGGGGATCTCTCCGAAGGAGATGCACCAGCCACTCCCGCTGATGAATCCTCAGATACTCTGCAATGGCTTGACAGTCTCGCAGGCGAAGATTCGCCAGAACAAGTTTCGCCGCCAGAGGCGGATGGACAAACAGTGTCTGAAATTGATCAAGTCGAAACTGCCGGTCAACCTGCCGACGATGAGGTATCTCCCAACGATGACACGCTCAACACTCAAATTCCAAGCTGGTTATCCCAGATCAGCGACGTAGAGGGCGAAGAACTTCCCGCGAGTGAACAGGTGCAGAAGACCGATCTTCCGGCAGAGGAAGAACCTGCAGATTCGGCTTCTTGGTTGGAACAGATCGGTGAAGATGTCTCCCCTGAGGCAGATAACTCCGCAGAAAGTTCCGAACGAGAAGTGCTCGACTGGCTGGACGCCATGGAAACCGCAGAAGCTGCTCCAGACCAGGCTGAAGCTCTTGATGACCTGCGCGAGTCCCTGGAAGTAGAAGAGCCTTCCCAGGATCTCGAGCAGTTGGGTCTCGAAACTGCAAAATACTTTTCTGAGGACTACAAGGAGCCTGAGTCAGCGGAAGGAACACCGGAAGCAGCACTTGAACGTTCAGAGAGAGCTGATGACGAATCCCTGCCGGACTGGCTCTCAGAATTAGGAAGCGCTGAAGATGAAGAACCGCTCAGCCTGGAAGAAGCTATCCGCAAATCCGGCCAGCCGTTGAGTGAAGAGGAACAGGAATTTCTAAGCAAATCTGAGAAAATAGAAGCTGATAATTCTGAATGGCTTTCAAAACTTGACCAAGAACACAATGAAGAAATCACCCTCGAGGAGACTGATTTTGAACTGGAGATTGAAGTTGAACCTGATACCAGACCAGAAAGTGAACCAGAACTAGCAACCGATGAAGAAAGCCAGATACCAGGCGGGATGCTCGAGCGTTTAAACGAAAATGACCAGGAAGACCAGGATCTAGAAGCTGCTGAGATTCCTGAATGGCTTGAGGACCTTAAGACAGAGGAGGAACCTCAGGAAACTGCCGTACTTTGGTTGCAAGAATTCATTGAAAAAGGTGAGAGAGCGAACGTTCACGATGAGATCAAGCGGTACACAGACGAACTAGATCCGGGAGATTCCATTCCCAAATGGATGGAAGATCTCAAAAATGAGGAAGATCCCCAAACCACAGCGATGCTCTGGTTGGAAAAATTTTCAGACAACCGGGAAACGCCTCCAGTCTCATCTCAATCAGCCGAGCAAGAAGATACTTCCGATTGGCTGGCAGAATTAGAGCGCGAAGAAGCAGACGAAGTCGAAGAAGTTCCCCAACCAGAACCATCCACTTTTGAAAACCCAGACGAAGGTTGGCTAGCTGACCTGGACATTGACGAAAAGTTAAAATCAACGACTTTAGATCGCGACGAGTTTCTATCTGAGAAAGGAGAACATCAGCAGAAACCTGAAAATGAAGAGGAACCCTCCTGGATGAAAGCAACCTCTCCGTTGGAGGGCGATATTTACACAGATGAACTCGCTGGTGAGCAAAAAGAAGTCGAGATTCCCGCCTGGCTTGCGGGTTACGGAGAGGGGGAAGGCCCAGAGGAAACCGAATCCGCAGAAAAGCCGACAACTGAAGAGCCAGTAATCGACCAGGGTTCTCAGGAATCGCCCTCCGAAGAGGACGAATACACCTGGGTTGCCGCAGAGGGGTCACTTAAAGCGACCAGAAAACCGATCGATCTCAATAAAGCAGCTATATCTCAGCTTGAATCCATACTTGGAATCAGCTACCAGGTTGCCAAAGGTATTGTCCATTTCCGCGAAAAACAAGGCCCCTACCACCAATTTTCCGATCTGATGAATGTCCCGGAGATTGTTGACGAACAAACCATCGAGATCCTGAAACCAGAAGTCTTCATCGGTATGGTTGAGGAGCCAGCACCTGAGGTCATCCAAAAACCAACAGAAGAGCCCAAGGCCGAGCAAATACCCGAACCTAAGCCCTCTCCTCCTAAGAAACAAAAAAGCGGGCAAGCATACGATGATATCCTGGAAACAGCCCGGGCAAGATTGGAAGATGCGGACCTTCAAGCCGCTGCTGATAATTACGCTAAACTGATCAAGAAAAAGAAATTCCTGGACGAGATCATCACGGATCTGCAGCAAGCTACCCTGGATCATCCCCTGGAGATCACTCTCCAAAAGATACTTGGGGATGCCTACATGAAGTCTGACATGCTGGACGAAGCCCTGGAAGCTTACTCTAAAGCAGAAGACCTTTTATCTTGATCCCCTCGTTCTGCCTATCGCAAAGGGATGGTGCAAAGGCCATCCCTTTGTTCATTTAAAATGGTTAAACAGAACACTGTCTGCGATTAGCATTCCCAACTTCGTTCAATCCAAGTATACTAGGGCCAGTGTCAAGTTAAATTTGCGGAGGATTATGTGGAAAAAACATTAGTTTTGGTCAAACCAGATGGTGTCCAGCGCGGTTTGATCGGAGAGATCATCAAACGGCTCGAGAATCGAGGCCTGCGGCTGATCGGTGCAAAATTTATCCAGGTCAGCAGAGAACTTGCAGAAGAACATTACGGGATCCATAAAGGGAAAGCTTTTTATGATTCTTTGTTGGATTACATTACATCAGCGCCCGTGATGGCTATGGCTTGGGACGGACCCAACGCAGTAGCTGCCATCCGCCAAACCATGGGAGCTACTCGTCCTACAGAGGCAGCGCCAGGTTCAGTAAGACATGATTTCGGCCTGGAAATTGGACGAAATCTCACCCATGCCTCGGATTCAGTGGAAAACGGTAAAAAGGAAGTTGCTCTCTGGTTCACCAAAGATGAACTCGTCGATTGGAACCAGACGATCTCACCCTGGGTGCTGGAATAAACTCAAAGATCACTCATTGATCAGTTCCAGGCCGATGCCTGGAACTTTTCTTTTAATTACTACGCTTTGGTATAATGCCTCCATTAATCGGTGTGAAAGATGGCTATGAACCCTTCTCAGATATCCTCAAAGCTTGACCTGGTTCTACCTACGGTAGAAATGCCAGGACGCTATACCGGGGGAGAACTTAACCAGATCAAAAAGGATTGGCAGAAAGCTGCCTTGAAAACAGCCTTGTTTTTTCCTGAGATTTACGATCTGGGAATGTCCAATCTTGGGTTGACAATTCTTTATGACCTGATCAACCAACAGCCTGATTTTCTGGCTGAAAGAGTTTATCTTCCCTGGATTGACATGGAAGAAGCCATGCGGAAGGCAGACATTCCTCTCTTCGCGCTGGAATCAAGACGAGTCCTGACAGAATTTGATCTGGTAGCTGTCTCCCTTCCTTACGAAAGCCTCTATACGAATTTCTTGAATGGTTTGGATTTGGCAGGGTTACCACTGAAAAGCGAAGAGCGCGGAGATAATCTCCCCCTGATAATGTCCGGAGGCCACGCGACTTTCAACCCAGAGCCAGTTGCGCCATTTCTGGGGCCAAACTCTTAGCCCTGTCACACATTCCGGGAGTATATATCCCCTCTTTCTACAAAGCGGTCTATCATCAAGATGGTATCTTCTCCTATCTAGAAAAAACTATACCTGAGGCTCCTGACAAGGTACTTAAAAGAATCGTTCCCACGCTGCCGCCACCGCCCATTCATCCGGTTGTTCCTTATATCGATATCGTACACAATCGTGCTCCATTAGAGATCATGCGCGGCTGTACGCGCGGCTGCCGGTTTTGCCACGCTGGCGTGATAACTCGGCCTGTTCGCGAGCGCCCAGTAAAGGAAATCCTGGAAGCAATGGAAGCGCTGATTCCAAATACTGGTTACTCAGAGATCGGGCTGTTATCCTTGTCCAGCTCTGACTATACGCAAATCGTACCCCTGATCGAAGCTATCAATCAGCGGTTTGCAGGTCAAAACATCGCCATTTCCCTACCTTCTCTGCGCATTGAATCGGTCTCTGTCGACTTGATGGAAGCCCTTTCCGGTAAACGCCGCGGCGGTTTTACATTGGCCCCTGAAGCCGCGACTGAGCGATTGAGGAAAGTCATTAACAAACCCATTTCGGATGAACAATTAATTGACACTGCCCGGGAAATCTTTGAACGAGGCTGGCATACCATCAAGCTCTACTTTATGATTGGTCAACCTTCAGAAAGCCTCGCTGACGTTCAGGCCATCGCGGACCTGTCCAAACGTGTATTGGACGCAGGCCGTCAGGCAATTGGCAACCGTGCCAAAGTCCATACCAGCGTCAGCACATTCGTCCCCAAACCGCACACACCATTTCAATGGGCTCCCGCTGCATCTCAAAAGGAAATCACTGAGAAGCTGGATCTTTTGAAATCAGAAGTACGTGGGAAAGGCTTGAAGTTAAACTGGAACGATCCCCGTGAAACCCATTTTGAGGCCTGGCTCGCCAGGGGTGATCGCCGCCTGGCAGATGTGATTTTCCACGCCTGGGAAAACGGCGCCAAATTTGATGCCTGGCAGGAACATTTCAATTTCGAAATTTGGCTGGAAGCTTTTTCAGATCTAGGGATTGATCCTGCCTTTTACTCGACCAGACAGCGCAGTACTTCTGAAGATTTCCCCTGGGATCATATTGACAGCGGCGTAAAAAAATCATTCTTACTGGAAGATTACCAATGGAGTCTGGAAGAAAAGCTGCGCCCGGATTGTCGTGGCAATTGTTTTTCCTGTGGAATCCTTCCGACCTACAATGACCTGAGGCATGAACATCCCGGTTCACTCTGGCTCTGCCCGGAAGTTAAACAGCATACCTCGCAGCAAATCCCCCCCTCTAATAAATGAAGAAACAGCGCTGGAGAATTAGTTTCTCGAAAACTGAAGCTATGCGGTATACAGGTCATCTCGACCTGATCCTTGCCTGGGAAAGAACTTTTCGCCGGAGCGGCCTCCCGTTATCCTACAGCGAAGGATATTCTCCCCGTCCGGTTATTAATCTGGCAGCACCCCTGCCCTTGGGATACACCAGCTGCGGCGAATTAGGGGATTTCTGGCTTTCTGAGATCGTTAGCGAAGCATATTTTGAAAATTCCCTAAGAAAAGCGCTGCCGCCCGGGCTTGATCTAAATCACTGCACAGAGGTGCCGGATCTCCACGGAGACAAACTTCCCAATCTGGTCCAATCAGCTGCTTATTCAATTAGAATCGCTGATCAAAAAACCGATCTGACCCCACAGGTCAGGAAATTGCTTGCTCGCCAACAAATCATTCGGACCAGAAAGGGCAAAACTTACGATCTCCGTCCCTTGATTATCGACTTGGCTGTCGCCCTTTCACCTGAACCTGGCTGGATAACTCTTGAGACCACCCTTAAACTGCTGCCGGGCGCGACCGGTAGACCCGATGAACTTCTCCGTGAACTTGGAATCAAAGTTCATAAGTCTCACATTTGCCGCGATAAGATTTTCCTAAAGGATTTTAGCTCAGCACAATGAACGGCCTGCTGTTATCTTGCTTGACTGGCTTTGGTCCGATGGCGCTCTATGCCTGGCTGCTATTTTCACTGGACCGCTACGAGAAGGAACCTCTCCCGCTGCTGTTGGGTGTATTCTCTTGGGGAGCGGTTATTGCTGCTGGTGGCGCATTCATCATTAACTCGTTTTCCAGTTTGGGTGTCTTTCTACTCACTCGGAGCGACCTCGCCACCCAACTGACAGTATCTGGCCTGATCGCTCCTATCGCCGAGGAATCGCTAAAGGGCGCAGCTGTTCTGCTGATATTCCTGGCTTTTCGCTCAGAATTCGATTCCCCTTTGGACGGGATCATCTATGCCGGGATCACTGCACTGGGCTTTGCTGCGACAGAGAATATTTGGTACATCCATCAATTAGGCTACCTGCAAAATGGCTTCCAGGGCCTAATCGACCTGGCTATCATTCGCAGTATTCTGGTCGGCTGGCAGCATCCTTTTTACACCGCATTTATCGGTTTAGGACTGGCGTTATCCCGCGATACTCGGAAACCGATCTTACAATGGGTATACCCCATCCTGGGATGGTCGCTGGCAGTCTTTTTCCACGTAAGCCATAATTTACTTGCCAACCTGTCAAGACAGCAGGGATATTTTGGACTGCCTGCAGTCTGGGATTGGAGTGGTTATTTGGGACTGCTGCTTCTGATCAGATTCTTGATCACACGAGAACAGAAATGGATGAAGGTATATCTTGCGCCTGAGGCAGCTGAGGGAATTATCACGGCGTTCCAATATCAGTCAGCTTGCTCGGCGAGCCGGCAGACTTTGACCCTAATCAAAGGGGTCTTTAACGGTTCTTACTCCCAGCAACGTAAATTTTATCAAAGCTGTGGAAATCTGATGCATAAAAAACGGCTGCTGACCAGAGATGGCGATCAGCTGGGAGAAGCGCTGGAGATCCAACATTTGCGGTCCATCCTGGCTTCGCTGAGACCAGCCCTTGAGAAAAAGTTACCTTGACGGGGAGGAAAGATGATAAACATCAAAGAACGGCTGGCCATCGATCCTCAGGAAGAAATCCGGAAAATTGACGAACTGTTAAAGAGCAAATTCCACAATTTGAACAAAAAAATCGCTTTGATCGGCTTGAGCGGCGGTTTGGATTCATCACTAGCGGCTGTCTTATCATCAAGAAGTCTGGGTGCTGACAAACTGGTATGCTACTACCTCCCTGAAAGGGATAGCAAACCCTTACATATGAATCATGCCCACTTGCTGGCGGAACACTATGGTTTGAAGCTGCAGACTATTCGTATCACTCCCATGCTGCGCTCACTTGGGATTTATTCCCTGCTTCCCTTGAATTACTTTCCAACGAGATGGTTGAGAAATCGTGCAGTCCAATACGGGAAAAAGAGATTTTTGTCTGAATCAAAAGGCGAGTTCCTGAATCTGCGCCTGGCAGGAACAGGTGGCGACTGGGTAGCTCGCGGAAACGCATACGCCAGTTCTAAACATCGAGTGCGATCTGTGGTGCTCTACCGCGAGGCAGAACGATATCTTGGCCTGGTGATCGGAGCGGCTAACCGGACAGAATTGATGACTGGCACATTCACGCAGTGGGGCTGCGATCATTGCGCGGATGTAATGCCTCTGGTGCACCTCTACCGCAGCCAACTTCAAGTCCTGGCGGAATATTTAGAACTTCCGGATGAGATCCTGCATAAAAAGGCCGACCCTGACGTTCTTCCAGGTTTAGATGACAAAGGCCAATTGCTGGGTACCTTTGAGGAAGCAGATCAGATCCTCTGGGGACTGGAACACCAAGTCCCGCTAGCTGAGTTGAAAAGGTCTTTCGATCCGGAACTTGTTGATTACCTGATCAAGTTACGCGACAATTCAGCCTTCTACCGGGATGCACCTTATAGTTTGCTGTAAATCTATATTAAATTACATGAAAAAAATCTCGATAATTGAGTTATACTCATACCATTCATCACCTTGGACAGCTTCCTGAGATATAAGGAAATATCAAATCAGGTCCAGGCGATTGTTTATTGGTAGACATGGCTATATCTAAAGATTTATCCCGCTACAAAGCTCTTTCGTCCAGCAAAGTGGTTCCTGATCCCCACCGCTGTGTGCAATGTGGGATCTGTTCATACAACTGTCCTCTGGGCATTGATGTTCGCTCTTTCGCCTGGCGGGGCGAACCAATCCTCGAAAGCAGGTGTATAACCTGCGGCGAGTGCATCAAACGCTGTCCTCGGGGAACACTGCATTTCGAAGGACTAAGAAATCCAGGTCTGCTCCCATCAAAATAATGAGATATCTGATTGTAGGCGCAGGGGCAGCAGGCATGTCCGCCGCCGAAACTATCCGTGAAATCGATCCTACTGGTGAGATCTTAATTTACTCGGCAGAGGCTGAAGGCTATTACTCCCGCCCAGCCCTGGCCTATTACCTCAGCAGGGAAATCAACAAAAATAGCTTATTCCCCAGAAAGAGCGCGGATCTGATTTCCAAACGGATAACGCTCCGCACTGGTCAGATCACGACTATCCTCCCTGATCAAAAATTAATTTCCGACAGTGCTGATAATCGTATCCATTACGACAAGCTTCTACTGGCAACCGGAGCAGAAGCAAGCCGGCCGCCAATAAAAGGAGCCTCCCTGGATGGGGTGGTCTACTTAGACTCGCTTGCTGAAACAGAACAGATCATCCGCAAATCCGGACGCAGGAAAACTGCGGTGGTAGTTGGTGGGGGTATCACTGCCTTGGAAATCGTTGAAGGACTGATTGCCAGAAAGGTTAATGTTCACTTCCTGCTCAGGAAAGAACATTATTGGGGCCGCGTACTGGACCCATTCGAATCGGAGATCATCCTCACCCGGTTAGAAAAGGAAGGGGTGGTCATCCATCGTACCACTACCCTTGAGAAAATTGTTGGCAAAAACGGGAAAGTATCTGGGGTTGAGCTCAGCGGCGGCCAGACAGTTAGAACTGACCTGGTTGCCTTCGCAATTGGCGTCAAACCCCGTCGTGGCCTTCTGGAAACTCCAGGCCTCAAAACTCAGCGGGGTATCCTGGTGAACAAATACATGGAAACAAGCATAAAGGATATCTATGCCGCTGGAGATACAGCTGAAATCTATGATCAGCAAACCCAGTCATGGGTAATTGACTGTCTCTGGCCGATTGCCCGCCAGCAAGGTATTATAGCTGGCAGAAACATGGCAGGGAAAACGACACCTTACCTGCGGCGAAGCCCAATCAATGTCACCAGGTTGTCAGGACTGACGACTACGATCATCGGCCAGGTTGGTTCAGGGGATGAAGATGACGAATACAGCATAGTGCGAGGTGAAAGTGAAAGCTGGCAATTGATGCCGGATGCCGTAGTCTGTCAAAATGATTTCGAGATCAACCGTTTGCGATTGATGGTTGGGAAAGAATATCTCTTAGGTGCCGTTTTAATGGGAGATCAATCCCTTTCACCTATCTTGGAGGAACTGGTAGTGAATGAGGTTCCTATCGGCGAGATCCGGGATCAGCTGATCCAGCCCGGGGCTGACCTGGCAGGTATTTTGTTCCATTTCTTTGACCAAAGGAGCTGAAACCTGATGCGAACAAAGAACATCGAACTCTGGGGTTCTGCGCTGGTCATTGCCTTGATCGGGGCTGTGTATCTTTCGATTGTCTTTTACGCGGAAATGCCAGCCGCCAGCAGTTTATTTGGTCACGGTCTGGGCATTTTAGGATTCATAATGATGCTTATGACGGAAACCCTTTACAGCATCCGTAAGAGATATCAATTCGCTCGCTGGGGAAAGCTTCAGAATTGGCTTTCATTCCACATCTTCACCGGTTTGGTTGGTCCATTCCTAGTCTTCCTTCATACATCCTGGAAATTTCAGGGCTTAGCCGGGGTTCTCACCCTGATGACCTTGATCATTGTCGCCAGTGGTTTCATCGGCAGGTATTTTTACACTGCTCTCCCCAGATCCGTTGAAGGCACAGCCCTTGAAACAGCTCAAGTCTTGGAACTCATAAAGAGCAATCAGCTGCAAATAAAATCCTGGCTGAACAAAAACTTTCCCGAGCGATCAACTGACGGATTGTTTGATAGCCCTGACCAAAAGATACTTCCATCAACTAAAAAAGAACTTCATAAACTGGCGCAAACCTCACAGGATCCAGAATCGACCGAACACATACAAGAAATCATTGCTGTTAACGCTAAGCTACACAGTCAGCTCTCTCATTTAGATCGCACTCGCAAGCTTCTGGCAATCTGGCACACAGTCCACGTCCCGCTGGGATTAAGTCTATTCCTTGTTGCTTTCGTGCACATCTTCGCTGCATTGTATTATTCAACCTTGCTTCACTAATAATCCAGCATTACCGGAACTTTGAACACAGCATGTGTTGAGGAAATATGAACAAGCCTAAACTTGGTTTTATCACTCCCGGAGGACTGATTGGCCTGGCCGTCAGTGTAGCGTTGATCATTCTAGCTGTCCTTGTATTCGGAAACCAGATCTTCTCACCGGGTGGATTGAACCAAAACACCTCTGGTAAGGTCATGGGGGGCATATCATCGCACGCCGAGCTTTCAAAGACCTGTAAAGGCTGCCACCCCGCTCCCTGGGCAATTCCGGACCAAAACGACCTTTGCCTAGATTGCCACCAGGAAGTTGCTCGCCAATTGGCGGACAGAAAAACTCTTCATGGCGCAGTCTGGACAATTGGAGTTCAGGCCAAATGCCGGGATTGCCACACTGAGCATCTCGGCCCTGACAGCAATTTGACAACATACGGCGGAGAGGGTTTTCCCCATGAACTTGTCGGGTTCTCACTGACAGCCCACAATAATCCTGATTGGGATCGAGATTTGTCATGCCTGGACTGCCATCCGACCAGCTTGCAGTACTTCGCTCAGTCTTCCTGTCAGAATTGCCATCTGGAGATCAACGGCTCCTTCATGAGCGCTCATATAAATGCTTATGGCCCCGTATGCTTGGCCTGCCATGATGGCCGGGAAACGATCAACAATGACTATGCTCACGATCAAGGTTCATTCCTCCTGGAGGGAGCCCACCAAGAAGTCACCTGCAAAGCCTGCCATGCCGGAAGCACAACTTTGGATAGTTTCAAGCAAACCTCAACCACTTGCCTCTCCTGTCATGAGCAGGACGACATCCATCAAAAAACGCTGGGGGAATCTTGCGAGGAATGCCACTCTCCAGCAGGCTGGATCCCAACGACTTTTGACCATCTGAGCACTGGATTCCCGCTTACATTTGGACACTCGGGATTGGAGTGCAGCGACTGTCACGAGGACCGGTTGACCTTCCAGGGTACGACAGCTGTCTGCTTCAGCTGCCACGAAGCCGATGATCCTCATCTGCACCTGTTCGGTGAAACTTGTAACGAGTGTCATAATACCATCCGCTGGGGAGATGTAAGCTTTGACCATACTGGTCCCTATACACAATACTGCTCGGCCTGCCATTTAGATGACAAACCTCAGAATCACTATCAGGGTGAGTGCTCGGCCTGCCATCAAACTTCT
>JARROG010000067.1:0-20339 GCA_037384185.1 Anaerolineales bacterium
TCCAGAAAGACTGAAATACTTTTGATCAGCAATCGCACTAGTTAGAAATCCTGCGGCACGGCCCTCCCGCCAAGGTGGAGGACGAATGAAGGGAAATGATCCAGAAATGCGCTCCCAGGGGTGAATATATTCTCAGCGCTTCAGGCTGCCTAAGTCAGGAGACACCGCTGGAGCACCTGGCAGCTATGGTAGCTGCCGCGGAGAAGTATGGGAAATATCCGCTCGAAACCCACTGATCTTTTTTACGTATGAGGTAGTTGACAAAGGAGGTAAAAATATGTTACAATGTAAACGATTACATGTAATCGTTTACATTGAGCTATTCAGGTATTGATTCACTCCGCAGAGGACAATTCAAGGAAGTTTTCGAGGAGGAATTTCCGGCAGTGAAAGGCCATGAAGCAAAGACCCCCCCTAATGGTACCTGGATGTCCTGGTTATGTTATTTATCTTGAGCGTTGACACTGTCAACGCTCTTTTTAATTCTGATTCCAGTTCATGCAACACTACAAAAAGGAGGTAATACTGAACTCTAATCTTTTTATACTCACCGCTTTAGTTTAATATAAGGAGAATAGAAGATGGCAAAGAAAATCTTAGTATTGATCCTCACTAGCGTTCTGCTCCTGACAGCTTGCGCCCCGCAAACGGTGGAGGTTGTCAAGACCGTAGAAGTAGAAGTCCCGGTAGAGGTGGAAAAAGAGGTGATCGTTGAGGTGGATAAATCCCCAATCTCAGTGACCATCCCCTGGACGGGTGATGCAATGGAGCTGTTTTTGCCCGTGGTGGATGCATTCGAGGCTGAAACTGGCATCCAGGTAACTGTTCTGCCCTATAAGACCGAAGATCTTGGACCGTTACTGCCTGCCCAGTTCATGGCTCAAGAGCCAATGGCAGATGTGTTCATCATGTCATGGCCTTGGTGGATTGAAGAAAATGCCGACCACTTGGAAGACCTTTCCGACATTGCTGCTGGGGTAGACTGGCTGGGAAATCCTGTTGTAGTTGATGGGAAGACCTATGGCATTCCCACTTATCTATTTGTCAAAGGCGGGTTCTGGTACTTCCAGTCCTTCTTTGACGCCAATGGACTTGAGAAACCAGAAACCTGGGACGACTTCTACGCGATGCTGGATCAGATCAGGGAAATTGACGGCATTGAAGCACCGATGTCATCTCCAGCAGGTTATCCCCTCGCAGATATCGTGGAGCATTTCCTGCAGGCAGTTGGTGGGCCGGAGATGGTGCAGGGTATCATGGATGGTACTGTCAAATGGACTGATCCCGAGGTGCGCGCTGTGTTCTCAGACTACCTGATCCCGCTCATTGACCAGGGATACTTCAGTGACCCGGTAGAGAGGCATGCTGCAGCTGATCTCTGGATTGAGGGGGATTACGCCCTCCACTACTATGGAAACTGGATTGCAGAGGATGTTGACGATCCGGCAGATCTGCGCATACTGCCAGTGCCTGGATCGACGGCTATTGTCAGTGGCACAGATTGGATGTTTATCCCCAAGTACACGTCACGAATGGATGATGCCAAGAAATTCGTAGAGTTTGTGATCAGCGAAGCAGGTATGCGTCCTCGCCTTGAATTGGGCGGCAGGCTTTCCAGCCGTGCTGATATCTCGCTTGACGTCTACCCTCCCAATGAGAGGAACCTGGCAGAAGCAGTGAGTACGTTCACTGTTCTTCCTGATCTGGATGACACCATTGGCGGGGAATGGCAGACTATTTTCTGGGACCAGATCTCCCTGCTGTGGGTGGATACAGGCTCACTCGATGAGATCTTGGATACGCTGCAAGCCAACATGCCTGAGTAAGGATTTGACCTGTTCCTCACAGCCTTTTGTAAGCTGTGAGGAACAGGGTTTTCTGGAGCAGTTGTAGGACCTATCCGCCGGCTGCAAGATAGCGAGCAGGCACCCCCTGGTTGAGATATGGATTGGCTTATATGAAGAACAGACTTGGCAAATTATTAGAGGTGGTTATTTTCATCTTTCCAGCACTCATCCTGTTATTGATCTTTGTGATCATTCCAGCGGTGGAAACGCTGTCCCTGGCATTTCTCAATGCAGAAGGCGATTTTGTGGGTTTGCAGAATTTTTCAGAGAAACTCAGGCCCGGCCTGGTACACAGGCTGGATAAAGATACTTCAGGATGCATCATCGTAGCAAAGAATGAAACAGCACACAAAAAGTTGAGCCAACAGTTTATGACCAGAAATATCAAAAAGCTCATATGTTAATAGGTGAAGGGGCAAATGGGAAAGATACTCTCTTATACTGTTTACAATCAATTCTTGGTTTACATAATATTAGCACTGTTAATTTAGTTGACTTGACAAGGGACCGATTTGCATGTGAATGGGATTTTGCGCGCTGTAGGACTGAATCAGTGGGTTAGGTCCTGGATGGTCTACCCTGACACCGCCCTGCTGGCATTGATCCTCGGCTCAATCATCCTCTGGACCGGTTTTAGCCTGATCCTATACTCCTCAGGTCTGTCGACTATTCCTCAGGAGTGGTATGAAGCTGCTGAGGTGGACGGAGCGAATTCGTTCCAAAAGTTCATTTACATCACTGTCCCCTCTCTCAAGCCGGTCACTATAACTGTAGTATCCATGTCACTGCTCTGGGAGCTGAAGGTGTTTGATATGGTCTACACAGCAACCGGCGGCGGACCGGGAGGCGCTTCCACGGTCCTTGCTCTGCGCATGTACACCCTGGCATTCAGGGCTCTGGATCCCAACCGGTCCGCGGTAATCGCCACTTTGATGACTGTCCTGACCCTGGCAATCGGCCTGTGGCTGGCGCGGTCAACTAATAGGCTGCAGGAATAGAGCTGATTATGAAACGTAAGAAACTCACCTCGAAAAAGCTCTTGACGAACATCATTGCCTGGACGGTGGGCCTGATTTGGATTATCCCTTTTATGGGCATCCTGATGGCCTCTGTCCGACCTCAGCGGGAGCTGATCCACGGCTGGTGGAATTTCGAAAAGGTGAATCTCTCCTTGGCGAATTTCGGAAATGCTTGGAATCATCCCACTGCGCCTATCGGGGAGGGATTGAAAAACTCGCTGATCGTTACCGTCCCGGCGACGATTCTTCCCATCATCATAGGTACTCTGGCTGCTTACGGCTTGATGAGGCTGAAATTCCCGGGAAGGCGGATCATGCTCGTCGGTATTGTACTCCTGCTCAGCATCCCCCAGCAAATGGTCGCGGTCCCACTGTTCCAGATCTTGCTGGACCTGAAAATGATCAATACCTACCAGGGTTTGATCATTACCCACACAGCTTGGGGGATCATCTGGATCACCATTTTCATGCGTAATTACCTGACAACACTTCCGGTCGAGGTAGAAGAGGCGGCCAGCCTTGATGGGGCCAACCGCTACCAGATCTTTACCAAGGTCGTTTTACCTCTTTCGCTTCCAGGTCTGGCTTCTGTGGCTGCGCTGCAGTTTACCTGGGTCTGGAATGATTTCTTCATGGCACTGATCACGCTTTATGATCCCGCTAAACTGGTTGCGACTCAGCGGATCCCATTGCTCAAAGGGCAGTATAGCGTTGATTGGGGTGTTCTGTCCGCGGCTTCGCTGTTGGTAACAGCGATCCCATTATTCATATTCGTGGTGCTTCAAAAATATTATGTGAAAGGATTGATCGGTTGGACGTCAAAATAATTAATCATTTGTACTTGCTGAACTGGAATGTTTCTCGGAGTGATTTCAGATGTTTTTAACAGCTAGATTAGAGTGGTTAAAGGTCCTATGTCGAATGTAACGATGCAAGATGTAGCCGAGAGAGCAAGTGTCAGCGTGGCAACCGTATCCCGGGTATTGAATGGGTCGGATAAAGTGGCTGATGAGACTAGGGACCGGGTGTTGCAGGCCTGCCAGGTCCTGGATTACAATCTCCACCTGGCAGCCCAGCGGCTACGGTTGGGTAGGACGAACACCATCTGTGTGCTGCTTCCATTCTTGACACTACCATCTATCGTAGAGCGTTTGCGGGGTGTGCAGGAAGCCCTTCTCAACAGCCAATACGACCTGATTCCCTTCAGTGTAGGTTCTCCTGAGACCAGGGATTTCCGCCTCCATGACCTATCAAATAAATCCCGGGCTGATGGACTCTTGATCATCTCTATGCCAATTAACGCCCAACAAGCCGAACGGCTTCAAAGCAATCAGATGCCAGTGGTTCTAATCGATTCCGACCACCCGGAGTTCAATCGGGTCAACGTGGATGACAAAAAAGGGGGTCGGATGGCAACCCAGCATTTACTCAGCCTAGGGCACAAAAAAATAGCCTTCATCAGCTCGTTTATTGAAAACCCACTTCAGTTCTCTTCCACCAAGAATCGCTATGAAGGTTACTGCGACGCGCTGCGGGGGGCAGATATCAAAATAGATCCTCGCTACCAAGTGGAAGGACATCATGGGAGGAAGGAAGCGGAAGAAATGGCGCTTAACTTGCTTCAGATAGACGATCCGCCCAGTGCCATCTTCGCTTCGAGTGATACCAAAGCTGTTGGGGTCTTGAACGCGGCTAGGCAACTTGGCTTAAGAGTCCCAGAACAGCTTTCGGTGATCGGCTATGATAATATCCGTGATGCGGAGTATCTCAATTTGTCGACTATCCAGCAACCCCTGTATCAGGCTGGAAGGGTGGGAGGCAAAAAACTGATTGAGCTGATTAAAAACCCATTGCATGACCCAGAGGAGATCATCCTTCCGGTCGAGCTGGTGGTTAGGGGAACAACAGCTCCGCCAACCGAATAGTTACCCATCGCCAGCGCCCCAGGATGTCGACCTCCCCGGGATTTGATTTGAGAGCCAATGCAGGATCATTATGATAAACACCCAATATCACCAACAATTCCAGGCCTCAAATCAAACCCATATTCTGATGCTAACGGTGCACGGCGTCCATGAATGGGATGTTGTGCCTGGATTAGAAGATACAGGGGGACAGAATGTCTTTGTCAATCAATTCTCGAAGGCACTTGCCAAGAGGGGATGCAAGGTCACCATTGTTAACCGTGGTGGGTATTCACATCCCCGATCAGGTAAGCTGCAGTCCGGGCTGGATTACAAGGACAGCCAGCAGCGGATCCTCTATCTCGAGGATGAGTTTGACCGATACGTCAGAAAAGAGGATATGGGAGACCGATTCCCAGGTCTGGTCACTGCCCTTGTAGATTTCCTGGATGGGGAGAAAATCTCGGTAGACCTGATCATTTCCCATTACTGGGATGGGGGGATGCTTGGGTTCCTGCTCAAGCGGGAGCTGCATCTGCCAGCTAAACATATCTGGGTCCCTCATTCGCTGGGGCTGGTGAAAAAGAGGAATCTTCCCCCTGAAAGCTGGCAAGACTTGCGAATTGAAGAGCGGATAGGAAACGAAAGAGAGGTTTTTTCCCAAGTTGATTTTGTTGCGGCAACATCCAGCATCATTCGGGAAACTGCCCAACAGGATTACTCGTATGGTGGGAAAGTCCTCTGGCTGCCCCCCTGTGTGGATCAGGATCGGTATTACGATCGTGATGTGGGTAGAGGGCATCCTATCTGGGATCTGCTGTCTGATCTGTCCGGCATCAAACGCTCTCAAATTCATAATAGAAGAATCATTCTTGAGATCAGCAGAACTGATCGGACAAAGCAAAAGGATATTTTGATCCGAGCTTATGCAAAACTGCAGGAAAAGCAATCTGATACCTTGTTGGTCATTGCAATTGATAAGGATAAGATTCCCCTGGGGCAGGAATTGATGGGCTTGATCGAACAACTGGATCTGGAAGGATCCACGGCCGTGGTGGGATCCATCAGGGACCTGCTTCCTGCCCTCTATGCGGTAACCACTGTTTACTGTACCCCCTCGATCATGGAAGGTTTCGGTATGTCTGTCCAGGAAGCTGCCGCTACGAAGGTACCGGTTATCTCCAGTGACCTGGTCCCTTTTGTGACGGAATATTTAGTCGGTGAGGACCCCCGTGTCCTGGCGGCGGAATCGGGCCAAGAAGTATTGCTGGGTGAAGGAGCCCTGATCGTTTCTCCAGGTGATGTAGAGGGTTTTACATTCGCCCTGGATTTGCTTCTGTCCGATGAGGACCTTCGGAAGAAGATGGGCCAGCGCGCTTACCAGACGGCAATACCTTACTTCACCTGGGATCATATCGTTCAGGATTTCTTGGATGACATCGGATTGAGAGGGTAGAATTTCTTGGTATGGATACAATTCCCGGTTTCCTGCTCCAGAACATTGAAAATGAGTCAATTGATGAGCTTTCCCTCGATCAGATCTTGGCTTCATTCCTGTCAGACCCCGCTTTGATGGAATCCTCACGAGGGATTCGATCAGCGATCGATCCCAGGAATGGTGAACCCGTGATCTTCAACCCGGCCCGCTCCCTTCGGCCTCACAATTCTCCGTCCCAGGCGGGTCCTGGTCAGGGAATAGGTCCAATCTGCCAAGGTGAGACTACTGGGATCCTGGATTGGGCTTCCCTTGAGAATGGGATCACCTTTATCAATAAAAATCTCTATCCTGTACTGCCGCGCCTATCGAGGACTGCCTGACAGTCATGGGGCGTCTGGCTGCGCTTGAAAAGGTCCTCCTGGATGCATCCTCGGAAATCGAAATCAGGAAGAAGCAAACAGGAATAGCCCAGGAAGATAGCTGGTACGTATCTATCATCAAGAATGTTGGCTCTGCGGTGGGTGGATCACTGGAGCACGGACATCAACAAGTCATACTGGGCAATATCGCTCCCCTGCGGATCCTCCGTGATCAGCAATTTGAGAATAATCAGGGAATCTGTTTTTCCAAATTTCTTATTGAGGAATGCCGCCCAGAATTAGTGGTAAGAAAGTACGGTGGGGCAGTTCTACTGGTGGGGGAATTTATGCGGCGGCCGTATGAAATGATCCTGGCAGTGACCGACCCTACAAAAAGGTATCTGCATCAGCTGGCACCTGCTGAGCTCCGGGTGGTTACCCAGGGTTGGAAGGACGCCAGTCGAGCTATCCGGGCTATTATGCCCGGGTTGGGCCGACAAGTTGCCTTCAATGTCGTTGCCCATAATGGACCGGGGTGCGGCCTATACTTTGAATTCCTACCATATACACAGGAGCAAGGAGGATTGGAGCATCTCGGGCTGGCTGTTTGCCAGGCAAGGCCCGAACAGGCAGCCGATCACCTCCGACAGATCCTCACCTGATCCCCCAAGATAAAACCGAGGTTTAGGGAGAAGTGGGAATGGCCAGGGTGATGATGATGGGAAGTCCCCACATCTTCTCACTACGGCTGCGCTTGACTTCGAACCGGTTGTCCTCCAGCAGCGTCTTGAGTGGGATGGGACGACAATCCAACAAGCGAGGGTAGCGATTGTGAAGGGTTTCGTAGAGGCGTCCCATTAGGGGCAGGGGGTTCTCTTTGAAAAGGGAGACTGCAACCAACCTGCCCTGCGGTTTTAAGACCCGGCGGCATTCACTCAACAAATCCGGTATTAGTGGCGTATCAAACAGTTCAAGTGTGAAGCTTGAAAATACGGCATCCAGGCGGTTGGACGGGAGAGGGATGGGGAGGGAATCGCTGCAGATCAGGCCGGCGCGGGTACCGGACTTGATTCGCTGCAATTTGCTTTGAGCGATGGCAGCCATTTTCAGGGAAAGGTCGAGCCCGATACTGAAACCGCTCTCCACAGATTCTGCAATCTGTACCTGAGCATAGCCGGTCCCGAATCCGATCTCGAGGATCAGCTCTCCAGGGTGTGGATCAAGCATTTCCAACCCCTTCTGGATATATTTCTTTTCGCTGGAGGCGAGCAGATCGTACCAGGGTGCCAGCTTATCGTAATAGGAGCCTGCAGCTGATACTGGCCTGTGCACCCGCGTGTATTCGCTCATCAGGGTCTCCTGAATCAGCCTGTGGGTTTTATGAGAATGCCTTGCGGTAATCCTCCATCGCTGTGGTGATGACCTTCTTGGCATGCTGGGCATTATAAGGATTTCCGACCACTACTTCTGAAAGTTCGTTGGGCTGGGTTTTGTAGGTTGAGAAATAGTGCTGCAGGCGGGTGATCAGGCCCTGGGGTAGTTCAGAAATGTCAGTCATGCTGCCCCACAAAGCGTCATCTTCCAACACAGAGATGATCTTGTCGTCTGCGTGTCCGTGATCCAACGTTGGGATGCCGCCTACAATATGAGCACGAAGCAGCACATCCCCGCGGGAAATAGACCGCTCACTGAGGACAATGATGTCCAGGGGATCATGATCTCCCCGGTCAGCACCCTGCATCAAAGCGGCCACTCCACCGTCGCAGTAAGTCTGGGGGATGAAGCCGTATAAAGCAGGGGGCAGGGAGGAGGTGTCCTGAGGACGATCGACGATCATGTATCCGGTGTCTTTGTCCAGCTCATATTTGACGAGGTCAAAAGGAGTGATTTCCACAAAGGCATAGACAACTTCAGGTGGATTGGGGCCGACTTCCAACCCATGCCAGGGGTGGGGTCGAGAGAGGGGATAGTCCTGCGAGTTGTTCATTTTTCTCTCCATCTTGATTGATGTCCTAAGTATACCGCAGGGGGAAGCCCGCGGAAATGAAAAGCGCCGTCCATTTGGACGGCGCTGGGTTGCGGATGCGGGTAGAAAATCAGCCCAGGCTGACACCCTTATGCTTCCTGCCGCCTTCGGTCCATTCCAGTTCAATTTCCAGCTGTTTCTTGAGCCCCCGCTTTTTTGATTTTTCGTAATACTCCAATTCAAAACTGACAGTTTCCGGCAGAGAGATCTCCACATCCTGACCGCCCTGCATCAGGGTAACCTGGCCGGTCTCGATTTTGTCAGCCAATTCCCGCAGGAAGGCAGCCGCGTCGCTGAGTTTCTTGCGCTGTTCGCTCTTTACCAAGACGTTTTTCTTTGCCATCAATTCACTCCTCTACTTATCAATTTAAAAGAATCCTCTTCCATTCTAACAAAACCAGCAGGAGATTGAATAAGAATCCTATTAATTCTTCAGAACCCAGGTGTTGAACTGCAGGGAAGGACCGATCATCTTCCACCCCGGTAGGGTGGGACGGTGATGGCGTAAATGCGGCAGATGCGGCGGTCGAGGATCCGACTGCGGATGCGGGGATCAATTTCGCTGAGTTTATCCGTAGTGGTGATCACGGTGGGAAGGCTTGCGTTATAGCGGTAATTGAAGAGCTGATATAGCTTTTCCTTGACCCAGGGTGTCATGGATTCTGTGCCCAGATCATCCAGTACCAAAAGTGGAGTGGTCTTGATCTCATCAAATCGTCGATCATAACTCACCGTGCTGTTTGGGTTGAATGTGGCACGCAGGTGATCCATCAAGTCTGGAACCATGATAAATAAGGGGGGAATGCCTTCTGCTGAGCGGTAATTGGCAATCGCTGCTGCTAGATGGGTCTTGCCTGAGGCATAGCCACCCTGGAGCACCATCCAGCCTTGGGGCTTTTCAGCGTATTTTTGAGCTGCAATGAAGGCGCTTTCCAGCTTTTTATGCTCTTCTTTTTCGAGATTTTCATTCTTACGAAGGGAAAAATTCCCGAAAGTGCTCTCCCCTAACAGGTTCAGTGAGGAAAGCTCGCTGTGGCCGGTATCATCCATCGGTCGGCGGTAATCCGGGGCGAGGATCCTCACCAGATTTACCAGCTCAGGGTCTTGCAGGCGGGAGCGGATGCGGCCTTCAAGCTGGTTGAGAGAGAGGTTGGTGGTGATCAGCAGGGGGAGATTGTTGATGTAGCGGTAGTTGAGAATCTGAAAGAGTTTTTCCTGGGCCCAGGGTGTAGCATTTTCAGTTCCAAAGTCATCCATAATCAATAGTTGAGAGCGGCGGATGGCTTCGAAGCGCTCTTCGAAGGTCGAATCCGGGTTGTTGTAAGCAAACCGCAGGTTGTCAAGCAGATCCGGGACAGTCAGAAAGAGAGTAGGAACGCCGTAATCGACCACGAAGTTGGCTACTGCGGCTGCCAGGTGGGTTTTCCCGCAGCCGTAGGGGCCCTGCAGCACCAACCAGCCGTCCAGGGTCCGGGCGAACTGCTGGGCGTGGTTAAATGCTCGCTCGAGAGAGGCGGCCTGGGCCGGGCCGAGCCCAATCTGGCCCTGAGGTTCAAAATTCTCAAATGTGAGATGGGATAATTCTTCCAGGCTGCTGAGCTTATAAAGTCCGTCGCGAGCTTGCTTCTTGATCTGTGCTTCGCGGCAGACGCAGACCTGCAATTTACCGAAATCGGGATGGCCGATGGGAAGATCCTGCCGGAGATAGCCAACACCACCGCAGATCTTACAGTTTGGATCCCCGGGATAGGAGGAGTCGTCAATCCTCGATGAATTCTGCGAATTCATCTTCGAGATATCCCCGGCGGTCTTTTTTAGTATATCCTCTATCTTGTCTTTCATCTCTTCCACCGTCCTGCCAGCTTGCGTATCGGCGATCAGCGGTGTCAGGGGGCCGATATTTTCCTCGTAAAGCTGGAAGATATTGGGCTGCTCCAGGCTCAAAGTCGGCGTGGGCAGGTCTCCGTCGGAGGGGCGCCACGATCCGTCTTCGACGGATTGAACCGCGGCCTGCCCCCGTGGGGTGTTGAAAAAGTATATTTCCAGGGTATTCTCTCCCCGGGGGACGCTCGTCCTTAACAGCGTGCCGCGGGTCACCGCCCGCTCCAGCCCGCTGCGGACCGCGGCTAGCTGGGCGGCGGGCGTGGCGCCCATCCCCGCCATGAATTCAGGGTCCGCGGTGAAATTCTCTACCTTGAGGTAGCGGACCTCTCCTTCCAGGTGATTGATCTGCCACAGACCGTATAGTGTGACCTTCAGCTCGTCCAGATCATCGATTTGGGGCAGCAGGTCCTTGAAGAATAAGGATGGGATCCGTGTGGTGGTGATTTTTCCGGGAGGAAAACCTTTGAATGTCATCAGGTTATCTGGGAAAGGTCGATATCACGTGTGGCTGCGTTCTCAAACTTGGCCAGGTTCTTGCGGAATACCAACTGCACATCCCCGGTGGGTCCGTTACGGTGTTTAGCCACAATGATTTCTGCTAAATTTTTGAGAGCAGTATCTTCCTCATAAACCTCAGGCCGGTAAATGAACATGACGATATCCGCGTCCTGCTCCAGGCTGCCGGATTCGCGCAGGTCGGAAAGAACCGGCCTTTTATCGGAGCGCTGCTCCACTGCCCGGGACAGCTGGGCAGCTGCCAGGACCGGAACATTCAGCTCGCGGGCCAGGATCTTTAAATTGCGGGAGATATCAGATACTTCTTGCACTCTGTTGCTGGACCGCAGGTCCCCGGTCATCAGCTGCAGGTAGTCAACCACGATCAGATCCAGTTTGTATTCCAGGTGCAGCCGCCGGCACTTGGTCCGCAGCTGCAAAGGGGTCAGGGCGGGTGTGTCATCCAGGAAGATTTGAGTGTCCGTCAGGACCTCGATCGCTTGAGTGAAGAGCAGCCACTCATCTTCGGCCAGCTTCCCGGAGCGCAGTCGGGTGGAATTGATCCCGGTTTCCTGGGCAATTAATCTTTGGACCAGTTGTTCGTTTGACATCTCCAGGGAAAAGACCGCCACATGCTTCTTATGGGTCAGGGCTGCGTTCTTTACAGCTGACAGTAAAAATCCGGTTTTACCCATGCCAGGACGACCGGCGATGATCAGGAGATCGGAGGGCTGCAAACCTCCCAGCATTTTATCGATGTCAAAGAACCCGGTGGGCACGCCCACCAGAGCTTCATCCCGTTGAGAGAGCTCCTCAATGCGGTCGAAGTAATCGCTCAGCACAGAGCGGATGGGCTGCAGATCCCTGGTCAGCCGGCGTTCGCTGACGTTGAATACGGCTTTTTCCGAGCCGTCCATCACCGTCTCAAGGCTGAGATTTTCCTCGTAAGCCATCTTGGCGATCTGATTGGCGGCATCCAGCATGCGCCGGCGGATGGCGGTTTCTTCCACCCGGCGGCCGTAAGCCTCGGCATGCAGTGAGGAGGGTACATTGTTGATCAGTTTTGTAATATAGGCGGAACCGCCAATGTCGGCCAGGTGACCCTTCTGATCCAGTTCCTCAGTGACGGTGACAATGTCGATGGCCTCATTGCGGTCATGGAGAGCAATGAAGGTTTGCCAGATCCATTTGTTGCGGTGGATGTAAAAATCATCTGGCTGCAGGAACTGGGCAACGTCATAGTAGGCTTCGGGGTTGATGAGCACTGCTCCAATGACAGCTTCCTCAGCGTCCCTGCTGTGAGGGACCATCTTAGGCCCGGAGGCTTCTGGAGCGGATTCAAATTCAATTGCTTCGGTCATGGTCGGGTCAACTTTCAGTCAATAAATCGCCAGGTTAGCTGGCTGGAGGGATGTGCTGCAGTAGGGCAAGAAAGTTTGCTAGTCTTGATCCTCTTCATCCTCATCTTCATCTTCGTCTTCTTCATCTACTGGAGGCTCGGGAACGATCTGATCCAGATCGGGATCAGGCCAGCTTCATTCAGGACTTCTTCGGCCACAAAGATCGGCACATCCATACGAATAGCCAGATTCATCGCGTCGGAGGGTCGGGAGTCGATGTTGTGAAGACTGCCGTTGATGGAGATGGCGATGTTGCCAAAATAGGTTTCATCGGTGAGTGCCACCACTTCGACATGGCTGACCTCAGCATTCAGTGTATCGAGAATATTCACAAACAGGTCGTAAGTCAGGGGGCGGGACACCTCTACTTCCTGGAGGGCCAGCGTGAGGTGTTCGGCTTCATAAATACCCACCATGATGGGCAGGTAGCGCTCCGATTTGAGTTCCCGCAAGATAACTACCCGCTGTTGGGACATCAAGCTGACTCGGATGCTGTCAATCACCACTTCGATCATGTTGGACATAACTTTTTCACCCCTCAAATTGTAACCCTTGTGTCTTGGTATTCTATCACGCCGCTGTATGAGCTGCAACGAAGGAACCTTAAAGGCTGAAAAATCTTAAGAATTAAGGGGCTCTTTCCAGGTCCACTGCTGGACTGCTCTATACGATTTGTCAGTGATCAGGAGGTTATAATCAAACCAGACACACTTACGGGAACACCTTGAGCCGGAAGGCAGATTCTTTAATGAACAAGAAAAACCGTTTGCTTCCCCTTGATTTACTGCGTGGTACCCTGATCATCCTGATGGCTCTGGATCATGCGAACTATCATATTGCTCAACAGCACTCCAGCGGGGAGTACTGGGGAGGGGTTTTTCCGGTTTTTCCTTCCACGCTGCATTTTCTGACCCGATTTGTCACCCACGTTTGTGCTCCAGGTTTCTTCTTCCTGATGGGGGTTAGTATGGCCCTGTTTGCGTCCTCCCGGAGAAAGAAGGGTTGGGATGAGATGGAGATTCGCGCCCATTTTTTGCTGCGTGGACTGGTCCTCATCGTTATGCAGCAGGCCCTCAATTTCAGCCAGATCTGGTCAACGTCCGGTTCAACCAGCCCGCTTTGGTATGTGGGAGTGCTGGCAGCCCTGGGAGCCGCCATGATCCTGGTTATTCCCATCCTGAATCTTCATCCTAGTTATTTAGGAATCGTCGCTGGAGGTTTATTCTTGCTCCTGGAGCTCTTCGCGCCGGATCTGGCCCAATGGGGATTGAATTTTGACCAGCTCTTGGGCGTACTGTTGATCTACGGAGGAGGTCAGGGAAATTTCTGGGTAAATTATCCTTTGCTGGCCTGGTTGGAAATTGTTGTGTTTGGGCTGTTATTCGGAAAACTTATTTTAGCGGATGAAAAGAAAGCATTTCGCACAGCCGGACGCCTGGGTTCCTTCTTCCTGGTAAGTTTTGTGATCGTACGAAATTTGAATGGGTTTGGGAATATTCGGACTCTTCCCACAGATAGCTGGACGGGATTTCTAAGCGTTGTGAAATATCCTCCCAGCATGGCCTACGTTTTGCTGACCATGGGCGTCAACCTGATCCTGCTTCGGATATTTTCAGGTCTGGGGAGGGTTTGGTTGGGAGATAAAAACCCTGTTCTGGTCTTTGGGCGGACAGCGTTGTTTTCATATGTCAGCCACATCGTGATCTATATTCTCTTAGGAAGATTGCTGGTCCCCGCCGGGACAAGCCTGGGAGTGATGTATTTACTGTGGCTGGTTGGGTTGGGAGTCTTATATTGGCCAGCTTACTGGTTCGGCCTCTTTAAATCTGGTCAGCCATCCCGATCCTGGGTCCGTTTTCTTTGAACAATAGAAGCAGATCTATCAATTGAGGATTTTCTCTTCGGATCGTTTGGCCTCTCTCATGCGGGCAGCATGGTCCAAGACCTTTTTCCGGATTCGCAGATTTTGAGGAGTGACTTCCAGGAGTTCGTCATTTGCCAGATACTCAATGAATTGATCCAGGCTCATCTCCCGCGGGGTGGTAAGCCGGCGGTCAATATCTCGGATGCTGTTTCGCATATTGGTAAGATGCTTTGCTTTACAGACATTGATTTCGATGTCATCCGGTCGTTTATTTTCCCCTACCACCATGCCCTGATAAACTTCTGCGCCGGGCTCAATAAATAAGATTCCTCTTTCTTCGGCATTTTTAAGCCCGAAGGTTGTCGCAACGCCGGTTTCCCAGGCGACCAATGACCCGTGGGTTCGCACT
Organism: Anaerolineales bacterium; assembly: GCA_037384185.1. GTDB lineage: Bacteria > Chloroflexota > Anaerolineae > Anaerolineales > UBA11858 > B10-G9. The sequence continues at coordinate 14,646 of JARROG010000067.1, forward strand.
TCCACGGCTCCTGCCTGAGGAGCATATTTATGAAATACTGTGCTCAGAACCCCCGTCCCTTTGGTCATGGTGAGGAAATGGTGCCGAAATCCGAGCATACCCCGGGTTGGGGCTAGAAAAGTCAGCAGCACAGTTCCAGTGATGGATTCTCGCATATCCTGAAGCTCACCCTGGCGATTGTTAAGGGATTCCATTACGGTTCCGATATCATCTGGCTGGATCTCAATTCTCACTTCTTCGTAAGGTTCCAAAACCTCACCATTAGAAGTGGTTTTGAGGATCACCTCAGGTCGGGATACTTGAAATTCGTATCCTTCCCGTCGCATAGTCTCAATCAGGATTGCCAGGTGCAGCTCACCCCGGCCTGAAACCAGGAAGGTGTCCGGTGATGCCGTTTCCTCCACACGCAGAGCCAGATTGCTCTTCAGCTCTCGGAAGAGCCGTTCCCGAAGTTTACGGGATGTTTTCCAGGTGCCTTCTCTGCCGAAGAACGGGGACGTGTTGACGCCAAATGACATCTGGACGGTAGGAGCTTCCACTTTGATTCTGGGCAGGGGAATCGGATGCTCTGGTTCGCAGATCGTGTCACCAATGGCGATACCGTCCAGACCAGCCACGGCAGCGATGTCGCCTGCTTCGGCCTGGGGGATCTCCTGGCGTTCCAACCCCCGGTATTTATAAAGATAGCTGATTTCTCCGGGGACAACTTCAGAATTTGCGGTCAGGTATGTTACCTGCATACCGGGTAGCAGAGTGCCTGAAGTGATCCTGCCAATTGCGATTGGGCCCCGGAAGTTGTCATGTTCAATCGAAGTGACCAGCATTTGCAGCGGTTGGTCTGCATCCACTACCGGGCAGGGGATGGAGGTTAGAATGGTCTTGAACAGTGGCTGTAGATCAGGTCCTACGTCCGCTGTCAACCCTGCGCGATGCTGAGTGGCAATAGTGTATACCACAGGAAAATCCGCTTGTTCATCGCTCGCCCCAAGTTCTATGAAAAGATCGAAGGTGTCATTTAATACCTGGCTGCTATCAGCGAGTTTTCGGTCCACTTTGTTGATGACTACGATCACTTGATGATTGAGCTCCAGCGCCTTTTGGAGGACAAAGCGGGTCTGCGGACGAGGGCCTTCTGCTGCATCCACCAGCAGCAGAACCCCGTCAACCATGTTCAAGATGCGTTCGACTTCACCTCCAAAATCCGCATGCCCGGGGGTATCAACGATGTTAATCGTTACCGGTTGGCCGCTGTCTGGATCCTTGATTTCAATCGCCGTGTTTTTAGAAAGGATGGTAATGCCGCGTTCCCGTTCCAATTCGTTGGAGTCCATTACCCGCTCCTGGACTCTTTGTTTTTCGTGAAAAACGCTGGTCTGCTGCAGCATCCCATCGACCAGGGTCGTCTTGCCATGATCGACGTGGGCGATAATGGCGATGTTCCGAATGTCCGTCCGTTTTGTGTCCATAATTAGCTAAACCCATAAAAAAACCGACCAACCCTGGCCGGATTTAAGCGTATCAATGCGCCTAGTTTACCAGAGGAATCGGTTCTTGGATAGTGCAGGCAACCTAAAGTGAGTTTCTAGATGAGCAATTTAGGCCGTCTCAATCAGTTATATCTTCCAGAAAAACTGAGAGGGTCGAGTGCTGTCTCTATCAACGGATACTCCCTCCAGGGATAGAGTTCCTGGTTTGAAGCAAGACCAGGAACTATCCTTCAGATTGTTTTTTAAGTTGGGTGATCCTGCGGATAAGCATCACCATCGCAGAGGCGAATAGCAGCAGGAGCAGCGTGCCGAGGGTTTCCAGGATTGTGGATGCTGCCGGACCAAAATAGTCTGTTCTGTAAATACTTGGGATTGAAATCACCATGATCGGCAGAAAGATTGCCAGATAAACGATCATCCGGCGGTATTTGTCGATTTTGGATTCCTGATCGCTGAAAATTTCTGGGAACTGGGAACCATTAACAGGACGCCGGAAATATACCCAACTGCTCAGATCTCCGACGTGTTCCCAACCTGCGTCCTCAAAAAGCTGCAAATAGGATTCTTTATCCTGGTTTTTCAGGATATGGAAATCCAGCCGATAGACAATATTAGCGGGCTCTCCCTGTTGAAAATGGTAAATCCCAAACGGCGAGATGGATTCAAGATGCAAACCTTTTCCAGCCATATCAGCCAGCCAGGTTTCTTCTTTCTCATCCTCCCAGGCCCAAAACCACCGAAATTTGGTGACAAGTTTCTGTTTCATAATTACTCTCCTCCAGGGTAGTTTGCTTCCCAAAGCTCTGGGTCGCTTACTGCGCTTTCCAACATGATCTGGTAGCGGCGGATCTGTTCCCTGAGTACTGTTTTCCCTAGCTCACTGATCTGATAAATTTTGCGCCGTCCTTCTGTGGCAGCACGGATGATCAAACGGCTTTGCTCCAGACTGGTCAATGCCCCATAGAGGGTGCCGGGGGCTAGATGAACTGTCCCCTGGCTAATTTCCTCCGTACGCTGCATCACGGCGTAGCCGTGATTAGGTTTGACCAGGGCCAACAGAATGTAAAAAGTGGCTTCTGTCAGCGGTAAATGCCGGTCAATATTTCCTTTTGCCATCCTTGCTCCTTTTCAGATAAACTATATTGATGCGCGTTATAACGGAAGACGATATAACGGAAGCGTAATAATACAATATTCAAATCTGCTTGTCAAGAGGGAATATTACTTAGCTCTGGTTTTCTAAGCTGGATAAAATAAAATGAACATAGTGAAACTGACAGCTATCTATAAGGGGGAGAGTATGCCAAGGCGCCTGATCGAATTTCTACCGGGAGGCTATTACCATCTCTACAACCGGGGTGTGAATCGAGCGAAGATTTTCTTTGATAAAAGGGACTATCACTATTTTCTATTCAAGATCGAGCGGTACCTGATGCCCACTCTGGATATCATTGCCTACTGTTTGATGCCTAATCATTATCATCTAATAATTTTCATTCGAGAAACCTCCGAGGTCCCCGGGACCTCGGAGGTTAGTACAACCTCGGGAGTGTCACGGGCGATGATGCGTCTCTCGGTTTCTTATACGAAAACCATTAATTTGAAATATGATAGGGTTGGCCCCCTTTTTCAGGGGGCTTTTCACGCAAAACAGGTCAATTCGGATGCCTATTTGGGGCAGCTGATCGATTACCTTCATCTTAATCCAGTTAGAAGCGGTTTGGTAGAAGCTCCTGGGGACTGGCCGTATTCCAGCTTCCGGTTACTTGTCGACCTCCGAGGTCATGATAACCTCGGAGGTCCCAGACCGCTTCCTCGTATATAATGATAACAACAAGACAGGAGCGCTGATGAACAAAGTTGACTTTAAGAGAGAATGGAAGCATCTTTACCGGCCGTCAAGTAAGGAATTCCAGGTAGTTAGGGTGCCTGATCTGACCTTCCTCAAAGTCGATGGTCACGGAGACCCCAACACTGCGGATGAATATAGTGATGCCCTGGAAGCTTTGTACGCGGTCTCTTACCGGGTCAAATTCCTGAGTAAAGCCCTGGATCGGGATTATGTTGTGCCTCCCCTGGAAGGGTTGTGGTGGGCGGAGGACATGGATTCATTCACCTCGGCACGAGATAAAAGCCAGTGGGATTGGACTATGATGATCATGACGCCCGAGTGGATCACCCATGCTCTGGTTGAACAAGCTGTAAGCGATGTCAGCAAAAAGAAACCTCTACCATCTCTGGAGAAACTGCGCTGGGAGTCTTATAATGAGGGGCTGTCGGTTCAGATCCTTCATCTGGGATCCTATGACGATGAAGGGCCGGTGTTGAAGGCCCTCCACGAGGTCTGGATTCCTGAACATGGCTATCAACCCAACGGTCTCCACCATGAGATCTACCTCAGCGATCCCCGCCGGGTAGAACCTGCTAAACTGAAAACCGTCCTCAGGCAGCCGATCAAGAATGGATGAAATGAGCGCCCTGGAAACCACAATTACCATTCCCAGTCTGGAAACAGAACGCCTGTTGATGCGCGCTTTTAGCCAGCAGGACCTGGATCCCTTTACCGAAATGGTAGCTGATCCCCAGGTCATGGAGTTAGCTACCTATTCAGGTAAGCTCATGAACAGGTCTCAGGCTGACAACTGGCTGTGCATGATGGTAGGGCACTGGCATCTGCGGGGATTTGGGATCTGGGCTGTGGAAGAAAAAAACAGCGGGTCCCTGATTGGAAGAATTGGCTTGCAGCGATTAATTTGGTTCGAAGAGACGGAGCTGGTCTGGATGTTGAGCCGCTCCTCCTGGGGGAAAGGCTACGCTTTTGAAGGAGCATCGGCAGCTGTGAAATTTGGCTTTGAGAAGCTGGGACTGGCCCGTCTTTCTGCGGTGATTCACCCCGAAAATCACCGCTCAATCAAGCTGGCTGAAAGACTGGGGATGAAGTTCATCCAGGAACTGGATCGGGAAGGTATCCGCTTCTATGAGTATCAAATTATGCCACCTGGAGCAGCTATTTGATCTCTTGACATAGTTCCTTGTTTCTCTCCCCGGATGAGAATTATAGTTCGCAAGATGCCTTCCAATCATGGTGTGCAGATATTGTACAATTATAGATAGGAAATTTGCATTCACCCAACCAGGCAGCTTCCGTTGTGAACATGAGTGGGAGGTTGTACCATGAACGAGCTATTACTGCTGGAAAAGTATTTTCCAGGGGGGAAGCTGGAAGGTGGAATTGACTTGGCCAATCGATTGGATTGGGCTTTATCGGTGCAAGCCTCGGGCGATGGCTATGTGGTTTCTAGTGGAAATGAGCCAATCCTGCGAACAGAGACCAAAGATGCATTGCAGTCATTCATCTACGGCCTTGGCCTGGCTTATGCCGTTCTCCCAGAAAGACTATATAGAAATCTCGCAAATTCCCTACGTGAATTATGAGTTGTAATTCAGCCCATCCCTATCGCTTTGAAAGGAGTTTATATGTTTCCGGAAGATAAATCTCACCTAATTAAGATCCTGCCGCTAAGGGCCTATCTCATCATAGGGCTGCTGATTGTTCTCAGTCTGGCCTGCAATATGCCAGGACAAAATACTGCTTCACCCGCTGGAGAACAGGATGGCTTTGTGGAGACCAGCGTTGCCCAGACAATCGCAGCGGATGATAGGTCTCCAGGTAATCAGGGTCAGGAGGATACAGCTCAACCACCTACCGATACAGCCACCCCTGACATCTCACTGACACCTTCCCTGACACCGACTTTGACATTCACACCAACCCCAGAAGGGGCAATGATCTTAATTAGGTGAGATTTATCTTCCGGAAACATATAAACTCCTTTCAAAGAACCTACAAGTTTTTGCTGGTTGTGGGCTGAATACGCCACTCCTTCGGGTGCTTATCAGGACCTGCCGGTTTATACCCAGGTACCTACGCCCACACCGGGATTTGACTATAAGATCACTTATCAGAAAGTTATCGATTGTGGGATCCTGTGGGGCATCCAATATCGGATAGATAATACGGGATCATTCAAGCTCGAGTCCTGGAAAACGACATCAGAAGATTTATCGGGTGGGTTGACGAACGCGCCTAATGAACAGAATACTTTTGGTGATTATTCCGGGTGCGTTTTATCTGGTCAGCAGGTTGATCTGGTACCCGGCGAGGCGTATTATTTGAACGCGGTCTTTAACGGAGATCCTACCGGGC